>JAISRV010000261.1 GCA_031273445.1 Candidatus Adiutrix sp.
ATTCAAGCCGACGGCCAGGCCGTGACCACCAAGGAAATATACGACAGGCTGGTCAATACTTACCAGGGCGAAGGCCAGTTCAGCTTCGAAAAAATGGAGGAGCATCTTTTGGCCATCAAGGCCGTCGCCCTCATCGAAGCCAAAGAGGCCTATATTGACGACGACGGCGAGGCCCGTTATAAATACGCCATAACCGAGGCCGGCCGCGCCCGTCGCAAATACCTGCCCACGGACGCCGCGGCCGCCTAAGGCCGGCTTTCAGTTCCGACGACTCCGCAAAAAGGCGGCTTCTAAAGACGGCGTTGTCTTAAGGGGCCGCCTTGAACCTAAAACCAGCCGGGACGCGAAAGCGCTTTCCGGCGTCCGCAAACCGGTCAGGGCGCGAAATCGCTCTCCGGCCTTCGCCCTGGCCCGAACGACAATGAGGATGACATGAATTTTTACAATTTTTTCACCGACGAGCAGAAAAAAAACATTCACGAGGCGTCTTTGACCATTCTGGAAGAAACCGGCATGCTCGTCAAAAACAAGGACGCCCTGGATATTTTCAAGAAAAACGGCTGTCGGGTCGACGGCCAGATGGTCAAATTCCCCCGCCGGCTGGTCGGCGAAAAAATGGCCTCCGTGCCGCCGACCTTCACTTTCAAGGCCCAGAACCCTGAGTTCGACGTGGTCCTGCCTGACGGCCGCCCCGTCATCGTCACCGGCTCTTCCGCCCCGAACGTGGTCGATCCCATCAGCGGCGAGGAAAGGCGCGGCTCCAGCCGCGACGTGGCCAATATCGCCTATCTTATCAATGAACTGCCCGGATTCGACGTCTTTTCCATATCCATTCTGGCCGACGACGCGCCGCCGGATATGCGGTCTCTCTATCGTTTTTATCCGGCCCTTAAAAATTGCAAAAAACCGGTGCGCTCCAATACCCCGACCATCCCCGATCTGGAAAAAGTGCTGCAAATGGGCCATGCCATCGCCGGGAGCGAAGCCGCCTACATGGACCGCCCTTTCATTAATCACCATTACTGCCCGGTCATATCCCCTCTGACCTATGACGTGGAATCGACCGAGGCCGTCATTTATCTGACGAAAAAAGCCCTGCCGGTTTACGGCACCATCGTGCCCAACGCGGGCATGACTTCGCCGATGAGCCTGTTGTCCACCCTGACGCTGGGCAACGCCGAGTTTTTGTCGCTGTGTTTTTTGATGCAGTCGGTTCGGGCCGGCTGCGAGGTCATTTACGCGGTGCTTTCCACGGTGGCCGACATGAGGGCCGGCGATTATGCCCCGGGCGCCATTGAAACCGGCATTCTCCAGATGGGGCATTCGGAAATGGCCCGCTTCTATAACGTTCCTTCCGGCGGCTACATCGGCCTGACCAATTCGCAGCTTAACGATGTTCAGAACGGCTATGAGACGGCCATGAACACCACCGCCGCGCTTCTGGGCGGCGCCGACCTCTTCAATATGGGCGGGCTCCTGGGCGGCCTGATGGCCTTTGACTTTGCCAAGGCGGTTATAGATAATGAAATAGCCATGAATCTTAAACACCTGTGTAAAGGCATTCCCTATCAGGAGAAGGATTTCTGCCTGGACCTCATCCAGAAGCTGGGGCCGGCCGGAAACTATATGGATCAGGCCCATACCGCCAAAAATATGCGTAAAGTCACCCACTATCCCAGCATCGGCGTGCGCGGCTTTCGCAGCAAATGGGAACATGACGGCAAACCCTGCGCGGCCGGCCAGGCCGCCGCGCTGGCCAGGAAGATCCTTTTGCAGCCCAATAAGAACGCGTTCAGCGCTGAAATCGACCAAAAAGTCCGCGCTCACATCCCGAATCTGCCGGACGGGAACGCCGGCTGGTACGAATAGATCGGCTCTTTTTGCCCCCGGCGCCTTTTGGCCGGGGGCTCGCCATAGACCCGGCGCCTGAGCATATAAAGCAATTCTAACTGTAAATGATCGGCTTGGCTGGCTGTCAACCTCTGAAATGGCGGGGCGTAACGAATGGAACACATGAGCGATGAGACAAAAATTTAAAAATATTCGTCGACGCTGAGAACTGCTGGAGCATATAAATCCGTTTTGCTATTATTCGTAAAATTTAGTATAGTGAACTAGAAAGGTTAATTCTAAATTTAATTCGTCGGCGAATCAAGCGGCCGTGAAAGATCGTTCGCCGCCTGTTGTTTTTGTAATGCCGGCGAGACAACACAAAGGAGGGTGCGCTTATGGCCATGGATACTTCCAGAATGGAAAAAATCAAAAATATCAACTCCAACAAGTTCCTTGAAATGCTGGACAAGGCTAAAAATCTCAAACGCGCTTTTGATTCCTTTTACAAAACTCTGGATAATCAGGTGTTGCGCAACCAGGTCGTGGACCTGGTGGAAAACAACTATGATTTAGGAAAAGTCCTGGAGGTCTACGAGGTTTTCGGCGGCTACACCAACCGTAGCTTCGGCATCGTCTGCGACAAAGACGGCGAAAGAAATGAATACTTCGTCCGCAAATACAAAGCTTCCGCCCTTGATGCGGACGTGACCCTTGAGCATAAGCTTATAAACTACGCTTTGGAACAGGGTTTTAAGGAAGCCGCCAATATTTTCAGAACGAAAAACGGCGAGACCTTCGTCAAAATCAAGGAAATAATCCACGGCAAGCCTAAGACCCGCATTTTCGCCGTCTATGTTTATCTGAGGGGAGAAGATAAATATACCTGGGTCGATAATGAAAACACGCCGACCGAACTGAGAAATCTGGGCAGCCTCCTGGCCCGTCTGCACAACTGCACCCGCGACTTCGACCCCGGGCCGCTGGCCAAGGCCGAGCCCACGATTGAAGTGCTCATGCTCGACATGAAGCGCATCTTCACCGAGCTTTCGGAGCAGTCTCTGGAGTCCAAATTCCATGATTTCTTCCGAATGAGCCTGCCGCGCATCCTGGAAGTCATCGAACGCAACACCATCCTGCCCGAAGCTTACGCCAAAATGGCCAGAACTCCCATACACGGCGACTATCACGCCGGGAACGTCAAGTTCGAGGGGGAAGAAACCGTCGGACTGTTCGACTTTGACTGGTCGAAAATGGATGTGCGCCTGTTCGACGTATGCCTGGGGCTGCTTTATTGCTGCGCCTCCTGGCATGTGGCCACCGACGGCCAGATGCGCCTGGACGACTGCCGCTATTTTCTGGAGGGCTACAACAACGCCCTGGACGGCACGGGGCTGGAGAAGCTCAGCGCCGTCGAGCGCGAATATTTCCCCGCCATGATGTCCATCGCCAGCCTATACCTGGTCTACTGGTGCACCGATCTGTGGTATTACCTTGATCCGGACGGCACTAACGATTATGAATCCATTTATTATCTGATTCACCTGGTTCGCGCCATGAAGTGGCTCGAAGCCAACAAAGGCGAATTGGCCGCGGTCATCGCTTCCGTTTGAGGCCTGGCGCTTTTGCGGGAGAGGCCGCCGGCCGCGGCCGTCCCGCTATTAAGGCGCCGGGCTTTTTTTATAGCCGCTCGGCCGATTTCAGGCTGGCGGGGGCGGATCGCAGCCGGCCAGTTTCTGGCACAGATGGACGGTGTCGAAAGCCGTTTCCGCGTAATAGTCGGCCCCATACCGCTCTTTGGTTTGGGGCGTGACCTGGGCGCCGCTGATGAAGATGGCCGGCTTTTCTTTTTGGCCCCGCAACTCCCTGAGGGCGCGAATGGTCTCGGCCAGATGCGGGTAGCAGGTGCTCAGAAGCACTGAAAGCCCCACGATGTCAGGTTTGAATTCACGGCATTCCCGAACGAAATCCTCGCAGACGACATCCACGCCCAGGTCGCGGACGCTAAAACCGTAGGCGGACAGCAGCGCCCCGGCAATATTTTTGCCCAGGCCGTGAATATCTCCCTGAACCGTTCCGATGAGCACCCGCCCGCGGGCGCTGTTCGTCTCCGCGCCGGCGACCAGGCGGGGGGTGACCAGCTCTATTATGCGGCTCATCAGGTCCCCGGCCATGATCAGCCCGGCGATGAAGTATTCGCCGCGGGCGTATTTTTCGCCGATTTCCGTCAGCGATTTTTCGCAGGCCGTCATGATTTCAATCGGGGCGACGCCGCATTCGAGAAGGCGGCGCGCCGTTTCCACGCCGGCGACGTCGTCCAGCGAGACCAGGGCCGCGTTCAAGGCGGCCAGGGTAATGCCGTCAGTCATCCCAGACCCCTATTCTGGCCGAAAGAACCATCAGCGAGACCAGGGCCGCGTTCAAAGCGGCCAGGGTAATGCCGTCAGTCATCCCAGACCCCTATTCTGGTCGAAAGAACCATGAATTCTTCCGGCGCCAGGAACCAGCCGGAACCCACGGGGGAATCGGTATAATCGAAAAAGGTGTAGCGTATTTTAAAAGTGGCCGCCGTTTCGTCGGTTTTCAGCTGCGCGGCTTCCTCTAGAGAAGGCAGACACGGCACGACCCGCAGAAAGGCTTTTTTGATGAAACTGTTGCCCTGGCCTGAAAAAAGCCCGGACAGGGAGGAGACGTTGAGTTCCGACTCCACTATCGGCGAGGCCGGGTCGAATTTTAAATAGGCGTGATTGAGCAGAAAAGGCGTCCCGTTGTGGGAGACGAGCCGCATCAGAGTAATCAGGGGGGCGCCTTCCGGCAGACCCAGCGCGTCGGCCGTATGCGGCTTGGCTGAACTTATGCCGGCCTTGAGTATTTTTATGTTGACGCGGTCGCGGTCGTTCAAAAGCTCCAACAGACCGTCAAGGGAAAAGCTGGCCTGGGTCCAGTCCGGTCCGCGCACATAGGTGCCGCTGCCGTGCACACGGCGCAGAAGACCCTGCTCGACCAAAAGCCCGATGGCCTGACGCACGGTCATGAGCGACAGGCCGTAAGAACGGCTCATGGCCGATTCCGAGGGGATTTTGTCCTCAGGCTGATACTGCCCGCTGGCGATCATCTGTTTGATGGCCGAGGCCAGTTGGGCATAGGCCGGCTCCCGGCGGCCGGCGGGCGCGTTTGGCTTCATCGACATGCTAAATTTCTGATATTTTTGTTATTACGGCGCAACCACAATGTTGGATTAACTAAATATAATACCAGACAATCGCGGTTCATGCAATGGGCCCCAAAAGCCGCCACAGGGCCATCGCTTAATCTTCATTGCAAACTCCTTTAGATGGTCCGCGTCCTGCGGGGCGGCAAGCCGCTCTTCAGCTTAGAACCGGACATTTTTATTTTGTCTTGACGACTTGGCCGCGCCATATTTTCTCGCCTCATATATTGACAATATAAAATGTAAGTGTTACATTATATATTGTCATGATAAGGAAATCTAAATCCATGGAAGACAGCCTCACCTATCCGTATTCGGTCGAGCAGCTGATCAAGGCGGCGGAGAGAGTCATGTCGTCTGATCCGAAGCTTTTCTCTTATGCGCGGGAAGAAAGTCCCAAGGAGATAAACATAAGACTGATAAGGGATTATGTGGTGCGCGAGATCATTCCGCGACCGCTTCGGGCGGGGCGGGAATCCCGCTTCGGGGCGATTCATTTGATCCAATTGCTGGCGGTGCGGAGGCTGCTCCGGAGCGAAAAATGGTCGCTCCCGGCGATCAGGGCCTACCTGGGAACCACGTCCACGGACGAGATTCTGAATACCGTTCTGGCGCCGGCGCGACCGCTGATTGAGCGGGAACTCCGCAAAGCGGAGCCCCCGGATGACCCGGAGGCCGCGAGGCCCGGGGCCGCGCCGGAGGCGCCGGAGGTTCCCTTGAATCCGGCCCAGTTGCTGATTCGCCGGTTCCAGCAGGCGAATCGTCCGGAAAGCGGGTCGGTCGCTGCGCCGGCGGTTGCTGCGCCTGCGGTTACGGCAGGGCCGCCCCGGGAAGGTCAGGCCTTCAGCGCCAGGCTGCATTTCGGGCTCGGGCCCGGGTGCGAATTCGTCGTGGATGCCGCGCGTTTGCCTTCTCTGACGCCCGAAGAGATTGAAGCTATTGCGGAAACATTGAAAAGCCGGCTCATGAAAGAGACGGCCCATTGAAAAGGGGTATGGATATGTCGAATGGTTTTAAAGTCAGTCTGACCGCCGCCAGGCCCGCATTGCTGGCGGCTGAAAACAACACGGTCGATGTCCTGGCGCGGATTCAGGCGCCCGACGCGCCCGGGGAAGGACTTCCCGAGCGCCCTCGCCTCAATCTCGCCGTCGTCATTGACCGTTCCGGATCGATGGCGGGAGAGCCGCTGCGCAAGGCAAAACAGGCGGCCAGGTTTATGATCGACAGCCTCAAACCGACGGATCGCGCCTGCGTCGTCGCCTACGACGACAAGGTGAAAGTCGTCGCCCCCAGCCGGCCTGTGGAAGACAAGGCCCCTTTCAGGGCGGCCATTGAGGCCATTGAAGCCGGAGGGTCGACCGATCTGCATGGAGGCTGGCTTGGGGGAGCGGACGAGGCGGCGCCTCATATCAGACCGAACGCCATCAGCCGCGTCCT
>JAISRV010000321.1 GCA_031273445.1 Candidatus Adiutrix sp.
TGAAAGTGGTGAATTCCGGCTTCTCCCCCGGTTTGCCCAGCACAATGCGGCCATAGGGGCTCAGACACAGCCACAACAGGAAGCCGACGCTGACGGCGGCGGTCAACATGGCCAGCCAGCCGAACTTGTCGGTGACGAAGGCGAAGGAGGCGTTGACCATGTCCTTGCCCAGCGTGGGATTGGAAGCCAGGGGAATGGTTATGGCCACAATAATCAGAAAAGCGGGCAAAAAAATCGTCCAGTCGATCTGCCCTGTGCCCTTGGCGTAACTGTCGTCTTTAGCGCTCATTTAAGTCACCTCTTAAATTTTAAGTTTTTCCGGCCGGCGAGGCCTGGGTTTCAGGAAAATCTTTGGACGAATTCAGCCAGGAGCCCGTCCAGTTCAGTCTGCGCGGAGGGCTCGACAGGTTTGGGTTGATATTGGTCGATTATGGTCAGAGCCTTTTCGTAGGCCCGCTCGGTGAGCGTTTTAGCCCCGGCGGAGCTCCAGCCGGCGAAAGGCTGGTGGCTGAAAAGATCGGTCTGGGACTGGGTCCGGGCCAGTTTAAAGGTTTGCTTGTGAGTCAGGAAGGAACCGCCCGGGCCGACTTCCTCAAGCAGTTCCAGCGACAGGCCGGCGTTGTCCACCGGCGCCCCGCCCAACAGGAAACTGATGTTCCGGCAACACTCATGATCCATGAGCAATTTGGCGTAGTCGAAACCCAGACCGCTGTCCACCCCGCCGACTCCCCAAATGACGTTGGCCCCGACCAGCGCCAGGCTCAGGGCGTTGAAAGCGAATTCGTAGCCGGCCTGGGCGTCGGGTATCTTGGAATCGGATACGCCGGCCCCGGCCCGCACCGGCAGATGGTAATAGCCGGCCATCTGGGTCACGCAGGAGGCGATGAGGGCGTTCTCCGGCGAAGCCATGGGCGACATGCCCACCTTCAAATCCATATTGGTGGAGCAGGTGCCCAGGATGGTCGGCGTCCCCTTGCGGGCCGCCTGGGCCAGCGCCAGCCCGGCCAACTGTTCGGCCACGGTCAGGGCCACGGCCGAAGCCAACCCGACGGGGCTGGTGGCGCCGGCCAGGCACATCTCCATGATCTCCACATTCATGACTTCAGTGCGGGCCGCCTCAATTATGTTCAGACAACACATGGCCACCAGGGTCAGCGGGCTGGTCGGGCAGGCGACGACCGTATTGATGGGCTTGCGCCGGACGTTCTCTTCGCCCTGCACGGCTATGACCATCTTCCGGGCCAATTCAATGGTCTCCTTGTTGGTCAGGCCCATCCAGACGTGTTTGGACGAACAGGTCAACGCGTCGTAAAAATTGTGCGGCTGTTGGAGAATCATGGGCAGATCGTTGGGGCAGACCGTGCGTGAACCCACGACCAGACCGGGGAGGGAGTCGACGACCTTGTATATTTGCCGGGCGTCGGCCCGAACGCTGGAGCGGTATTCCCGGCTGTGAGGATCAATGACCTTGACCTGCTCCCCGAAAGTGGAAAAGCCGACCCGGCCTTTCTCCAGGTAAAAATCATTGGCCGGGTCTCGGGCTCCCAGCACGATGGCCTTGGGCGCGCTGGCCAGACTGTCGTTGATCAGCCGCTCGGGGAGACGAACCCGCCAGACGCCGCCCTCCTTCGTCACCCGGGCCCCGGCGGAGGAAAACAGCTCCGCCGCCTCGGCGTATTCCACCGCCAGCCCGGTCACGCTCAGCAGCCGGCAGGCGGCGAAATGAATGGTGTCCAGGGCCTCCCGGCTCAGCACGGACATGCACGGGCCGTTCAGCGTTTCAAATCCTCTTCTTTCAGTCGGCATATCTTACACCTTCCGCCTTTCTTCGGCGCGGCTCAAACGCGGCCGGTTCAACCGAGGGACTTGAGCGTCTCCAACATGATTTCATAGGCCCGGTCGCAATCAGCCTCGGCGGCGATCAGCGGCGGAATCAGACGTATGATCCGGTCGCCGATCAAAGTGACCAGAAGCTTCCGCTCCAGGCAGCCATGCTTGACGTCTTTGCCGACGGGCTTCTCAAACTCGACGCCGATGAGCAGACCCTGACCACGCACTTCTCTGACCAGAGGCAGCGACTTGAGTTTGTTCATAAAATACTGGCCCACCCGCCGGGCCTGTCCGGGCAGGTCCCGCTCCAAAATTTCGGCGATCTGGGCCAGGGCGGCGGCGCAGCAGACGGGACTGCCGCCATAGGTGCTGCCGTGGGAACCAGGCTGAAAAGCCGCGGCCATCTCGGCCGTGGCGCATACAGCTCCTATAGGCACGCCGCCGCCCATAGCCTTGGCCATGGAGATGGCGTCCGGACGGAAGCCGTAATGCATATAGCCCATCAGTTCGCCGGTTCGGCCCCAGCCGGTCTGCACTTCGTCCACCAGGAAAAGCAGACCCTTTTCCGCGCACAGAGCCCGCAGACCGGCGATAAATTCCGGCGAGGCCGGGTAGACCCCGCCCTCGGCCTGGACCGGTTCAATCATAATGGCGATGGTGTCGGCCGTAACCAGGGAGCGGAAGGACTCAAGGCTGCCCCAGTCGGCGTAGCTGAAGCCGGGCAACATGGCTCCAAAGCCGTTATGACAGGCTGATTGCGGTTGACCGGTGGCGGAAAGAGCCCCCATGGTTCGCCCGTGAAAACTGGATTTGGCGGTGACGATGTGGTAGCGGTTGGGGCCGTATTTGTCCACGCCGTATTTCCGGGCCATTTTAATCATGGCTTCATTGGCTTCTGTGCCGCTGTTCTGGTAGAAAATCTTGTCGAAGCCAAGAACGGAGCAGATTTTTTCCGCCAATAGGGCCTGGGGAATGGTATAGGGGTAATTGAAGGTATGCATGACGGCGCCCACCTGATCTCTGACCGCGGCCACCACCTTGGGATTGCAGCTGCCGGCGGAATTCACGGCGATGCCGCCGTAAAAATCCAGATAAGCCTGACCGTTTTCATCATATAAATACATGCCTTCGGCCCGTTCACAGACAAAATCGAAACGCTCATAAGTCTCAATCATGTACTTTTTGACCAAGGCCCTGATTTCATCCGCGGTTTTTCCGCACGTTTTCAAAAGCATCTTCCTTCTCCTGTGGTCTTGGAAAATAAAATATCGACTCGCCCCTAATGAACATACATCATTAAAGCAGGGCAAGTATCAGGCCAAAACCGACAAATAAAACGGCCTAATTTTAGTGCTGACAATATTTTTTAATTATTACACTGATATACGATTTATAATAAACCTTTCGAGGCCGCCCCAAAAAAATAATTGAAAGCTAAAATAGTGGAAAAAAGAGAAAAATGTGTTAAAGTGGATAAAAAATAGAAAAAATAGAAAAAATAGAAAAACGCTTATGAGCCGCTCTGAAAAGTCCATAGCCAAAAGCGTCTGGACAGGGCCAGTGAGGTAATTTTTCGGCGCCGGCCGGTCGTCCTTGGCTGACGCATATAATACAAAAATGTATTTTTTAGCGAAACTTCATACCAATATGTATGTAATTTCAGGAAATTTATTGGGGCTGAAATAAATAACTAGCTGAAATAAATTATAATTTATAGTTTGCACATATTTTGCATTCTATTTTCGACATACGTCTTAATTCTGAGGTTCACATATGAAATGCGACCCCTTCCCCGACGTCTATCTGCCCATACACCAATTTTTCAAGAGCCTGGGGCAGAATCTGGAATATCTTCAGCGCCTTTTCGACTTGCTGCCGCTGGGCGTTTACGTCACCAACACCAAGGGGGTCATAATCTATTATAATCGAGCCCACGCCCGGCTGGACAACCTCAGTCCCAGGGAAGTGCTGGGGCGGCCGGAGGTGGAAGTCTTCGGCTTCCCCGAGGTTAGCCCGGGCATCATGCGCACCTGCCAGAAAACCGGACGGCCCATTCTGGGTTTCATGTGTCCCTATTTCACCCACAAAGACCCTTATCGCGTCATCAACGGCGCTTATTGGGTTTTTCCGCTTTTTGACGAGCAAAAAAATATTTCCGGCTCGCTCTGTTTCACCATCCCCGTCGGCGACAGCCATGAGCCGACCGCCGCCTCGCCTCAAAATTGGCTTAAAACCATGCCGATGATCAAGAGTTCCAAAAAAATAGTCGGCGACAACGTACAGTTGCGAAAAGCCATTGTTCTGGCCAAAGTCCGGGCCGACAGCCCTTCCCCTGTGTTGATTTGCGGAGAAACCGGCACAGGCAAGGAACTCTTCGCCCGGCTGATTCACGACTCCTCCCGCCGGGCCGCCCGACCCTTCCTGCCCATCAACTGCGCGGCCATACCGGCCCATCTGCTGGAAAGCCTTCTCTTCGGCACCACCAAAGGCAGTTTCACCGGAGCGATGGACAAGCCCGGCCTGTTGGAGGAAGCCGCCGGCGGAACGATCTATCTGGATGAAATAGACTCCATGCCGGTGGAACTCCAACCCAAACTCCTAAGGGTGCTGCAGGAAATGAAAGTCGGCCGCCTGGGCTCCAGCCGGGAAATAAAGCTGGACGTAAAAATCATCAGTTCCATCAGCACTTCCGTCCAGGAAATAATGGCCAAACGCAAACTCCGCCCCGATCTTTTCTACCGGCTGGCGGTCATGGTCATTCAGGCGCCGCCGCTTCGCGAACGCATGGACGACCTCGACGAGCTGATCAATTATTTCATCGCCAAGCACAACAGGTCCTTAGGCCAGAAAGTGGTGGCCTTTGACGCCCGGAGTAAAGCCTGGCTGCGTCAATATTTATGGCCAGGCAACGTTAGAGAGCTTGAAAACCTGGTGGCCGGCGCCATCAATCTGGCCGGGAATGAAAGCATCTTGACCATGAAGCATCTGCCTGATCACTATTTATATATGATAGAACACAATGAAACGGGGAAAGACCTGCTCTTTGAGCTTGAAGACGGACTCGAGACCGGCCTCAAAAAGAGCGAAACCGGCCCGGAGCCTTCGCCCGCCGGAGAAACGCCCCGCCTAGGAACTTTCCACGAAGAAGAACGGCGGACCATTGAGACCTATCTGACGGCCGCCAGCGGCCGGATGACCGCCGCCGCGACCAGTATGGGCATTTCCCGACAACTGCTGAGATATAAAATGCAGAAATACGGCCTGGACCGTTACGACTATCTGCCTCGCCTGGGACAGGGCCGACGCTAATGCCCTGTGCGGTTAGTTCCTTCTAACCACACAGGGCATTAGCCAGGCGCGAGAGCGACTGGCCGACAGTGCAAAGTCGTATTTTCTTGAAAATCGCATTTTCAAGAAAATTTCCGGAGCTTAATTCCGACCCTGCTTTGAGGGACGGAATTAACCGCACAGTCCACTGAGCTTCGACGGGAAGCCAACCATGCCGCTCAAAATACGCGCGCTCTGTCTGCTGCTCGCCGCCACTTTCATCTGGGGCTTTTCCTATCCTATATCCCTGGCCGCGCTTAAAGAAATCTCGCCCTGGGCTCTGGCCGGCCTGCGCTATATGTTCGGGGCGCTGTCGCTGGCCCCGCTGGTCCTCCGGCGACGCGCGCCGACGCCGCCGCCGGCTTCCGGCCGGCTGGCCCTCTGGTTCTGGGGAGGCTTGTTGAGCGGCTGCTGTCTGAGCTGCGGCGCGGTCATGCAACTCTACGGCCTGGCCCGCACGCCCGCCAGCCAGGTGGGTTTCATGACCAGTCTCTATGTCTCCCTGGTGCCCGTCCTGGCCTTTATTTTTGACGCCCTGCCGCCCCGGCCGGCCGTCCTGGCCGGGCTGGCCGCCAGTCTAACCGGTCTGTATCTGCTGGCCGGCGGTTCCCTGGAAGGTTTCGGCCCGCCGCAGAGCCTCATTCTGGCCGCCGACGTCTTCTGGGCCCTGCAGGTCATCATCACCGGACGTTTAGCCCTCCGGGACGACGCCAACCTTTTCATGCTGACCCAGGCGGCGACGAGCGCGGCGCTGACCCTGTCGCTGACGGCCATGTTCGGCTACTGGCCCAGCTGGCCGGCTTTCATCCATACCCTGCCCTTCACCATGTTCGGGATATTGTCGGTGGGAGTCGGCTATATATGTCAGACCAGGGCCCAACGCGTGCTGCCGCCCACCTCGGCCGCCCTGCTCTTCCCGCTGCAATCAGTCATGGCCGCGGCGGCCGGGGTTTTTTTCCTCGGAGAAAGCATGAATCAGCGCATGTTGTGGGGGGCGGCGGCCATCATCCTGGGCTGCCTCATCCCCCAGTTCGCCCGGGAGCCGCTCCAACTAACCCCCGGCCACCCATCTTACCGGGCCGCTCTGGTCTTGCGGCTGGCTTTGGGAGCGAGCCTGGCTCTGGGCACGGCCGGCTCGCTGGTCTGGGTCTGGTCGGCCGGGGGCTGAGAATCTTTCAGGAGAACCGTCGACCATGCGGGCAAAAACCCTGG
Organism: Candidatus Adiutrix sp.; assembly: GCA_031273445.1. GTDB lineage: Bacteria > Desulfobacterota > Desulfarculia > Adiutricales > Adiutricaceae > Adiutrix. The sequence continues at coordinate 6,370 of JAISRV010000321.1, forward strand.
ACATCCCCTCAAAACGCCTGTTTTTCTTCCTTATATTCCAATTTCGGCACCAGACGGTCTTTGAAATCCTGCCGCACGTATTTTATCACGCTGATCAGGCAGATGAACCAGATGATGATGGTCGGCAAACCCAGCACCACCGCGGAACTCTGGATTGTGCGCAGGGGTTCGGCCCCGGCGGTCACCAGAATGCCGATGGCGAAACCGCCGATGATGACGGCCCAGACAAATCGGAAAGAACGGGTCGGCTGTTCATAGCCGCTGACCTGCTTGGTGCACATGGCGGCCAGAGCGTAAGCCGACGAGTCCAGAGTGGTGGCCAGGAAGACAAGAGCTAGAATGGCGTAGAGCGGAACCATCAGATTCTGCCAGGGCAGGGTGAACATGACCGTGGCCGCGGTGGAGCCGGGGTTGGTGTCGGCCAGAACTTTGGCCACATCCATCAGGCCGGTCTTCTGGAGATAGAGGGTATAACCGCCCAGGATGCCCATCAGGATGAAAATGCCCAGAGTGCCGTAGAAGATCACGCCGAAGGCCAGCTCGCGGATGGTGCGGCCCCGGGAAATGCGGGCGATGAAAAGGGCCGAAATGGGGGCCAGGGCCAGGA
>JAISRV010000325.1 GCA_031273445.1 Candidatus Adiutrix sp.
GGTTTTCTCGACGGCGTCACCACCAACCCCAGCCTGATGGCCCGGGAAGGCATAAGCCGCCAGGAGGCTCATATCCGCGCCATTTGCGAATTGACGCCCGGGCCTGTCAGCGCGGAAGCGCTGGCCGTCGAATCCGGGGCCATGATTGAAGAAGGCCGCCGTCTGGCCGCCCTGGCGCCCAATGTGGCGGTGAAGCTGCCCTCGACCCTGGAAGGGCTTAAGGCCACGGGCACGCTGGCCGGGGAGGGCATAAAGGTCAACCTGACGCTGATCTTTTCGCCTTTGCAGGCCCTCCTGGCGGCCAAGGCCGGGGCGGCTTTCGTCAGCCCTTTTGTCGGCCGTCTGGACGACGTCGGGCACGACGGCCTGAGTCTGGTGGAAGAGATCATGACCATTTACGGCAACTACGCCTTTGAAACCGACATTATCGTCGCCAGCGTCCGTTCGCCTCAGCACGTGTTGAAAGCGGCCCTTATCGGCGCCGATATCGCCACCATTCCCTTTAAGGTCATCGGCCAGTTGGCCGGGCACCCTCTCACCGACAAGGGCCTGGCGGACTTTATGGCCGATCAGGCCAAAGTGGCGGGGAAATAGGGCCAGCCTCCTGTAATTTAAGAGGCTACAGGGCGCCGGCGGTTTCCGGCAAGTGAGCATATGAGAAAAAAGTCTTCCGGCGCAATGTTCTCAGCTCTCGGCGTCGCCGTCATGGCGATCGGATTATGGGCCTGGCCGGCCCCCGGGGCGCTTTTGGGCGCCCCTCTCTTTGCCCCGCCTGAACCGGAACAAGCTTCCGAACCAGCCGCGGAGACGCTCGACCTGACGGCCGGGCCGGCCTCAGCCCGAAGCGGCGACGCTTCCGGAAGCGGCCGTTCCGGCGAATTTTCTCCGAATATAGTCATTGACGGCGAAGGGCGCAAAACTCTGGTCATTCGCGGTGAAGAGCCGCCTTCGCCCGGCATAATAGTGGACGAATCCGGGCGTAAAACTCTGGTGATACGCGGCGACGAGGCGCCGGAAACTGCGCCCGCGAACCCTCTTGCCTCAGGTAGGAGGCCCGCCGCCGAAAGGGCAGGGAAAAAGGCCGCCGACCGGGCGGACGCCGCGGGCAGGCCCTACTGGGCGCCGCCCGCGGACGACGCGGAAAAACCCTATTGGCTGGCCGAAAAACCAGCCCCGGAACGCCCTTATTTCCTGAAGGACGAAACCCCGGAGCCGCCCCCTTATTGGCGGCCGGCCGAAACGGAGGAAGAGCCTCCCTATTGGCGGGCCCAGGCTCAGCTCCCGACGCGCCCTTACTGGCTGCCGCCGGAACCGGAACCGGAACCGGAGGAGGAAGAAGAGGAGGACCAATCGGCTCTGGCGGCCGCGGTCAACGACAACGTCAAAACCATCGCCTACTATAAGTACACGGACGAAGACGGGATCACGCATCTGGCCAACGCCCCGGCCGACCCGCGCTTCCGGCTTTTTACGCTGACCGTGGAAATCAAGCTTTCCAGGGGCCTCGGCCGCTTAAGCAGCCGCTTTACACATGAACGGCTGCGGCCGCACATAATGAAAGCCGCCGCGCTGCACAATCTGGATCCGGCTCTGATCGCCGCCGTGATAAAATCCGAATCGGCCTTCGACGCCCAAGCCGTCTCCTGGGCTGGGGCTCAGGGGCTGATGCAGCTTATGCCGGCCACGGCCCGTCAGGTCGGCTGCAAGAACCCCTTTGACCCCGAAGACAACATCATGGGCGGCAGCCGCTATCTGCGGATGATGCTGAACCGTTTCGGCGGCGACCTGACGTTGGCCGTGGCCGCCTATAACTGCGGTCCCGAGCGGGTGGCGCGCCAATGGCGAATTCCCGACATAAAAGAAACGCAGAATTACGTCAAGATCGTTCTGGGCAACTATGAGAAATACAGACAGAATTACTAGCAAGAGGATGACCATGAACCGCAATCAACTGCTCAGCCACCCCATGCTGCCCAACATCATCACCGTCAGCCGCCTGGCGGCTGTTCCGGTCATCGTTCTGCTTTTTACTTTTTGCGAGGGCGGTCGTCTGGTCTCGGCCCTGGCCGGCCTGGTCTTTCTGGCGGCGGCCCTCACGGATCTGTTAGACGGCCATCTGGCCCGCAAGTTCAATCAGGTCAGCACATTAGGAAAATTTCTGGACCCTTTGGCCGATAAGCTCCTCATCACGGCCGCCCTGATTATGTTGATCCCCTTGGGGCGTGCGCCGGCTTGGGCGGCTTTTCTCATCATCGCCCGCGAACTGGCGGTGACCGGCCTCAGGGCCATTGCCGCCGAACGCGGTTTGGTCATCAGCGCTTCGGCCAGCGGCAAACAGAAAACCCTGGCCCAGAACATCGCCATTTTCTGTCTGATCTGGCATTACTCGCTTTTGTGGGCCGACACCGCGGCGGTGGGCACGGTCATTCTTTATGTGGCCCTTATCACTACCTACTGGTCCGGCGGCCTATATTTTTATCACTTCCTGAAAAGCGGCCAAAACGCGGCTGCCCCGCCGGGCGACCAAAAACCGCCGTCGGCGGCCGATCCGCCGCCGACCGGCTCAGTTGAAGAGCCAGGGGCGCCGACTGAACCCGCGGGGCATTAAATGGCTGAAACAGGTTTTAGCGCCCCTGATAGGCGGTCTCCTTTTTGTAAGGGTCAAAAGTTCCCGTGCCATAGGTGGATTGGGCGTTGGGAGAGGCGCCGAGATAGCTGGTGCAGACGATTTCGACAGCCCAATCTTCCGGCTTGACGCCCAGCTCAATCATCTTGTCGCGAAGGCGGGTAATGGCGAGTTCCGTCAATTGCCGGGCCAGGTCTTTGTCGGGCAGCTCTTTTTTAAACCATAGCCCGCAGACGACCTTGCCGGAAAAACCATTGATTTGCGGCACCTCCAAGGTCGCCAGATCTTCAAACGGGCCGTCGAAAACAGTCTCTTGGCCGTCCGCGCTGAGAACGGTGATCTGGTTGTTGCCCATGACCAGGGCCAATTCGCCCTCCTGGCCTTCCAGGGCAAAAAGGCCTTCGCGCTTCGGCTCGTCGGCGGCCGAAGACAGGCCGGCTCCAAAAAAGACTCCCAGCGCCAGCGTCAGCGCCAGAACCTGTGCGGTTTTTCTCATTAAATCCTCCTATGATTAAAGGCTAGGCCAAAATGGGCGTCCGGAGTCGCGCTTCAGCCCGCCGGGTCAAAATGGGCCAAACGCCAAGCTAGAGCCCCCCGGTCAGCTAAAAGACGGTCGGCTTCTTTTCTGGTGAGACCATAGGCCTCGGGATTTGCGGTTGCGGCCAATACCGGCGTCGCCCGGAAGACGGGCTGATTGTCGATGAGCTGCCGCAGGCAACGCGTGGGGTGAAGAGTCACCGGGCCCATAATTTTGCGCCCTTCCAGATCAAAACCCAGCGAAACATCCAGCAGTAGCCCCTGATCAGTATGCGGCGCGTTTTGGTTGCTGAG
>JAISRV010000346.1 GCA_031273445.1 Candidatus Adiutrix sp.
GGACGGCACGGTCTGGGATAGGGCCGAACTCTTCGCCCACAGCTTCCACGGCACGGCCGGCGACGACACTCTGATTCTGCAAACTGCCGCTATTTTCGAAGCCGGCGCCGGCGACGATACGATTACCGGCAGCAGCGGCAACGACGCCCTGTACGGCGAAGCCGGGAACGACACCCTTAGAGGCGAAGCCGGCAACGACTTGCTGGATGGCGGCGCGGGCAACGATACTCTAACCGGCGGGGCGGGAGACGACACCTACCTCTTCCGGCCCGGCGACGGTCAGGACGCCATCAACAACGCCGGCGGCGGCAGCGATCTGCTGAGGTTCGAGGACATCAGTCCGGAAGATCTGTGGTTTGAAAAATCCGGCAATCACCTGACCATCGGTCTGATCGGCAGTAATGATCAGGTCACGGTCAACAACTGGTATGCCGGCGATTACAAGATCGACTCCATTGAAGCCGCCAACTATGTTCTGGTCGAAAACATGATGGCCCAAATGGTTCAGGCCCTGGCTGTGTTCGGCGCCCCGGCCGGGTCGGACGGCGGCTGGACGACTGAGCAGGAGGAAGCTCTGGCCCCGATTCTGAGTTCCTACTGGCAGCCCAAATAATATAGGTCCGGCTATTGAACAGCGCCAGGCCTCGGCGGCAAAAGATGGCGGCGACGCTGGAGGGTCTGCGCCATCAGTTCGCGCCGGCGGTCAAAACCCTGGGCGAAACGGCCCGTTTCGGCGCCTCGGCCTCCACCGCGAGTTCAACCTCAAGAGGAATACACCAGCGTCATGGCCGGCTGGAGGAACGCCGGGCCGAGTGAGCTTCCTCACAGGAGCTCATCAAACAGTATTTGGCCCGCCCTGCCGCCCCGGATGGGGCTTTTCTCGTTTTCCGCACATCTGCAATTTCAAAAATTCCGCCGGCGTCAGAATAAAAGCTTCTTGGGGATAATGCTTGTAGTGTCCGGTAATCAGGTCTGCTCCGGCGCTTTTGGCGGCGCCATAAAAAACGGTCATCTTTAAGCGCCGTCCTGGCGGCGAAAGCGGCTTAGGCGTTCGGCGATGATGACCAGCATGACCGTAGCCAGCATCATCAGAGTCGAGAGGGCGTGGATTTCGGGGTTGAGGCCCCGGCGCAGGGAAGAGTAGATATATATGGGCAAGGTCACCGAGTCCGGCCCGTGGGCGAAAAAACTGATGATGAAATCGTCCAGCGACAGGGTGAAAGCCAACATGGCCCCGGCCAGTATGCCCGGCAGCAGAAGAGGCAGCGTCACCCTTAAAAAAAGGTAGCTTCCGGTGGCGTAGAGGTCGCGGGCGGCTTCGTCTATGTCGCGGCCCAGAGCGGCCAGCCGGCTGCGCACGACTAAAGTGACGAAAGATATTTGAAAAGTCACATGGCCCAGAATCAAAGTGGTCATCCCCATGTCGAAACTGGAGGAAACCTGGCGCAGCAGACTGAAGACCAGGACGAGGGCGGCCGCCAGAATTATGTCGGGCGTGACCACAGGCAGATGCACCAGAAGGTCCATGGCCCGATGGAGGCGCTTGGGCCAGGGAAAGCGATCCAGCCCCAGGGCCAGGGCCGTGCCCAGCACGGTGGCTATGAGCGTGGAGACCACAGCCGCCAAAAGACTGTTTAAGGCCGCCTCCAAAATCGCTTCATTGGCCAGGAGGCGTTCATACCATTTCCAGGTGAAGCCGCGCCAGATAAAGCCGTATTTCGCGTCATTGACGGAAAATATGGCCACGGCCAGGGACGGCACATATAAAAATATCAGACTGAAAATAGCGATTACGGCCACGACGGGTCGTTTTTTGTTCATGAACGCGTCTCCTTCCCCCGCCCTGACCCGGCCGCGCCTATCTCGCCTCCGGCATAGCGGCGGTAAAAGATCAGCCCGAGCATGGTCAGAAACATCAAGGCCAGACATAGCGCCGCGCCGAAAGGCCAGTCGCGGCTTTGGCCGAACTGATGCTGGATCAGGTTCCCGATCAGCATGTATTTAGCCCCGCCCAGAAGGTCGGTGACCACGAACATGGCCATGGCCGGGATGAAAGTCACGATGACTCCCACCGTCAAGCCGGGCCGGGTCTGAGGCAGAATGGCCTGGGTAAAAACCTGCCAACGGCTGGCGTAAAGGTCGCGGGCGGCTTCCAGCAATTCCCAGTTGAGGCGCTCGACGCTGGAATAGAGGGGCAGGGCCATAAAAGGGAGAAAGGTCGCGACCATGCCGAGGAAGGTGGCGACGGAACCGGGGTAAAGGGGAGCGCCCGCGGGGATGAAGCCCAGGAAGGCCATGATTTTGGCCGGGGGCAACTGCGGGCTGAGGATGAGGAGCCAGGCGTAGGTGCGCACCACCACATTGGTCCAGAAGGGCACCACCAAGAGGAAAAGAAGCCAGGTGCGGGTCTTCGGCGGGCGGGAGGCGATATAGAAAGTCAGAGGATAGGCCAGGAGCGCGCATAAGGCCGTGGTCACCAGGCCGACCCAGAGGCTGCGCCCCAATATGATCAGGTAGTCCGGGCTCCAGCCAAAAAGGCCGTAACCCAAAAGCCGTCTGTAGTTTTCCAAAGTGAAAGCCCAACTGATATCGCCGAAGTCGCCCCGCCGGGCGAAGGACAGCGCCAACAGACCGAGAGTGGGCAAGGCCAGGAAAACCGACAGCCACAAAAGGCCCGGCCCTAAAAACGCCCCTCCCCGCAGGTGCAGATCTCTGAGGCGGTGGATGCCGCCATACCAGGTGAGAAAGCCTTTGGGCGGAAGGGCCTGTTTCGGCCCGCCCGGCGTCGGGGTAATGTTTTCGCTGCCCGCCATTGACGCTTACCTCCGAGGCTTCAGAATATTGACTCGCCGAATAAACATATTTTGGCCTGAAGGCTTGTCGGGGCTGGCCCTTATTAAACCGTCGGCCCAAAATGAGAATTGCCGGGACAAACGCGCCTCTACGGGCCGACGACGCGAAAATGCCGGCCCGGCCTCCCCTTTGGGGAAAGGCCGGGCCGGCTTTCAGGTTAACAATATCATTCCGTCAGAGACCGGTTTTCCAGAGCCACCAGATCTTCCGGGGGGAAGAAAAGGCTGACCTGATCGCCGGGGGCCAAGCGGCCTTTGCTGTGAGTGCGAACCCGCAGCCGTAAGGGGTCAAGGCAGTCGTTCCGTTCGCTGGCCGCGGCCAGCCACAAGTCCAGGCTCTGCCCCCGATAAATGGCCTCGCGCACTTCGGCCTGCACCCAGTTGGCGTCGCTTTGCGGAGCGTCGCCCAGAAGGATGTGTTCGGGCCTGATGGCCAGGGCGCCTTCATCCCACTGGGGGGCAGTCGAAAGGTCGAAAGAGCCAAGGGTGGTCACTACCCGGCCGCCGTCGCGGCGAGCCTGGATGATGTTGGCCGCCCCCAGGAATTCCGCCACAAACTTGTTGCGCGGTTTGGAATAAACTTCCCGAGGATCGCCGACCTGTTCCACCAGACCGTCTTTCATAACGGCGATGCGGTCGGAAACGACCATGGCTTCATCTTGGTCATGGGTTACGAGAATAAAAGTCTGGCCGACGGCGCGCTGGAGACGGCGCAGGTCTTCCTGCACCTGGGCGCGCAGGCGCGCGTCCAGAGCGCTCATGGGTTCGTCGAGTAAAAGGATGTCCGGGTTATTGACCAGAGCCCTGGCCAGGGCTACTCTCTGCTTTTGTCCGCCGGACAGTTGATGGGGATAACGTTTTTCCAGGCCTAAAAGGTCCAGCATTTCCAGGTTTTCGACAACGCGCTTCCTCACCTCGGGAGGCTCGACGTTGCGGGCTTTCAGGCCGAAAGCCACATTCTCGAAAACATTAAGGTGAGGGAACAGGGCGTAACTCTGAAAAACCGTGTTCACCTGGCGTTTGGCCGCAGGCAGTCGGGTTATGTCCCGGCCGCCCAAAAAGACATGCCCGGAATCTGGCAATTCCAAGCCGGCAATTATGCGCAACAAAGTGGTTTTCCCACAACCGGAAGGGCCGAGCAAAGTAAAAAACTCGCCCTTACGAACCTCTAAGTCAACGCCTTTCAAGGCTTTGTGGCTGCCGAAGCTTTTTTGGACCTGCGCCACGAAAAGTCCCAATTCAATCTGGCCTGTCAATTCCTCTCATATGCCTCCCTTTACCCGTTTTCAGTCCATATTGGTTCGCTTCTTCTTTTGGGCCGAACAAAAGCGCCGTTTCAGATGGTTTCGGAAGTTCGGGAGCTGCCCTCCCTTCACGGCTTTTATGTCGCCGTAATCTGAAACGGTCAAAGTGCCTCTGTTCGAGCGAACCAGGACCGGATAACACCCCTGACAGGATGTTCATGTGAGTCGCTTTTTTTAACACAACGCGAAGTCGACGTCAAGCTGTTTCCGACACGGTGAATTTTTTCGCGTATGTTTAATGATAAGCCCTCTCGCTTTTTATGTCAATAATTCTTGGAGTCGGGCTTCGGCCGGCGGTTTTTTCTTTTTCCGTCGCAAAGCCTACCCGCCGCCTGACGCGCGGCGATTTTTGCCGGCAAGTGACTGTGATTATTATGAAGATGCCGTCATCCGGCGATTTAGGACAAACCCATTTAGACCCAATATATTGTGGTTATAAATATTTTTTTCCAATATAATGTGGCAGAGCCGGCTTGACATTTGCAAGAACGGCTGTTATGTCTATAACAGAGACGTTTGGCCGCCTGCCGTGTCGGGCCGGCCCGGCGCCGACGAATTTTTCATCTGCCATATTGCGCAAGGGCGCGCGGATTTGCGGCCGTGGTTCGGCCCCGGCGTTTTTGAAATGGAGAAGGCTGACGCCGAATTTTATTATGTTCGCCAAAAAAAGACACTCGTTGATTCAAGAAATAGCCATATGGCTCCTGTGCGCCGTGGCGGCTTTTTTGCTGGCTCTGTATTTGACCATGCTGGAGCACCAGCGTGAACTTGAGGATTTCATCACTCTGCCGCATATGACGCCCGAGCCGGCGGCCGGCTCAAGGCTTGACGCGCCCGGGCCGCGCGTCCCGGCCGTGGCCCTAAGCGAGGGGCTCCTG
>JAISRV010000068.1 GCA_031273445.1 Candidatus Adiutrix sp.
TTTTACTACCGGGGCGGCTTGGCATCTTTTGCATTGAGGCATAATTGCACCATCCTTCATTTGATGGATCATTATACCCCTTTCCTCCATATTTATCTATCTTTATGTGAACACTCTCCAATTTATTTCTATGACGCACACCCATCGCCGACCCCGGCGGCGCGGATCGCCGGGAACAGCCTTTATGGACGCGGCGCCGTCATCATTCATACAGCAGACATTCAGCCCGCTGGTCCAAAAAATCGCGCAGGCCCGGCTGCCACGATTCTTCGAGAGCCGCGACATCCTCCCCGCCGGCCAGGCGGTCGAAAAGCGTACGTTCCCCCAGGATAAGATCAATGGGGCGGCGCTCAAATTCGTATTCGTAAGGCGGCGCTTTCAGCTGGAACTGATCCGGCCATAAGCGCACTATCTCTCCGAGAATGGCCAGGCTCGTCAGGTAGGGCTTGAAACTGGAATCCAACGGAAACAGTTCCAGCCCCCGGCAGACCGCCCCGACCCACTTATGAAAGGTGGGCTGAAAGTGAGCCTTGCGAAACCTGACTCCGGGCAGGTCTATTTTTTTCAGGCCCCGCAGCAGCGCCTCCGCATCAATAAAAGGGGCGCCGACCAGATTGAAAGGCCGCGTAGTGCCCCGCCCTTCAGACACGTTCGTCGCCTCCCACAAAACCTGTCCCGGATAGACCCAGGCGCAATCGCAAGTGGGCATATTGGGAGAGGGCAAAACCCAAGGCAGCCCGGTCTGCGGGAAGTATCGGCCGCGGCGCCAGTTGTCGCAGGTTATGCAATTAAGGGCGGCGGGCCGCTTCAAACGCTTGTTGACGTAAAGAGCCATTTCGGCCATGGTCAGGCCGTGGCGCATGGGCACGGGGTGAAGCCCGACGAAAGAACGGCAGTCCGCAGCCAGAATATTGCCTTCCACCTCGGCGCCGCCGATGGGATTGGGGCGATCCAGAATCACCACTTCGACCCCTGAGCCGGCGGCTTCCTCCAGGCAGTAAGACATGGTCTGGGCAAAAGTGTAGACTCTGGCGCCCACGTCCGCCAAGTCTATCAGCAACACGTCGATTTGAGCCAGCATCGCGCGGTCGGGGCGGCGGGTTTCGCCGTAAAGGCTGAAGATCGGACGGCCGCGGCGGTCGAGTCCGTGGTTCGACTCGACCATATTGTCCTGCTTCTCGCCGGCCCAGCCGTGCTGCGGACCGAACAGAGCCGTGACCGCCCCGGGCATGGCTTCATCCAGAAGCTCCAGCCCATGCGTATATTCCGGCCCCACCGAAGCCTGATTGGCCAACAGGCCCAGACGCGCTTTGCGGTAAGGCGCGCCGTCTTTTTTCAAAAATTTTTCCAGCCCGCTGACGGTTCTCTTCATGACTTTATGAGCCGCTCCCGCCGGAAAGGCCGGGCGCCCTCTGGCAAGAAGGGCAATAATGGGCGCCGCGCCCGCCGACCACAATGCGCTTGACGACTCCGCGGCAGACGGGACAGGGCTCTCCGGCCCTTCCGTAGACTTTATGGCTTTTCTGAAACGAACCCCCGCCTTTCAAGCCCTGGTAATTGCTGGTGGTCGAGCCGCGCGCCCTGATGGAGGCGGAAAGAATGCGCCGGATTTCCCTGAGCAGCAGGTCGGATTGAGCCCTGGTCAGGGCGCGGGCGGGCGCAAGAGGCGAAAGGGCCGCGGCGAAGAGGCTTTCGTCGGCATATATGTTGCCCAGGCCGGCCACGACCCGCTGATCCAGGAGAACGCTCTTCAGGCGGCCTTTTTTGGCTTTCAGACGCTCATGAAATTCGTCTTCGGAAACGGCCAGCGCGTCCGGCCCCAGAGCCAGTTCCGCCAGAAAAAGGTCAAGTTCGGCCGCGTCGAAGGCCCGGAGACGGCCGAACTTGCGAATGTCGCGATAGAACAGGGCCTCGCTTTCCGGCGGCAGGCCCGACAACCTGAAGGCGGCCCGGTCATGGGGAAGCCAGCCCCGCCCCCCCTGCCCTTCCGGCCAGGCGCCGAGATGAAACTGGCCCGTCATCTTCAAATGGACCAAAAGGGCCGCGGCCCCGTTTTCGCTTTTGAGGACAAAGTGAATCCACTTGCCGAGCCGCTTGACCCTGATGATTTCGGCGCCCGTCAACAGCCAGGCGAAACGCCCGGCCTCGCTGGCCACGATTTTGGCGCATGAGACCGACACTTCTTCTATCCGGCGTCCGCCGACGGCTTCATCAAGATCCGCGGCCATGGTTTCCGCTTCCGGCAGCTCAGGCATTCGCCCCTCCGTAGTTCATTATTCAGGCCAGCCGCAAGGCGCGCCGCAAAGCCATGATCAGCGCCTCCACTTCGGACTCCGGCCGCACGGCCAGCCGCAGGAAGCCCGGCCCCAAACCCCGAAAATTAGAGGCGTCCCGAACAAGCAGGCCTTGATTGAAGAGCGAGGTCAACAACGCTTGATGATCGATTTCCGGGCGTAGCTTCAAAAGCACATAGTTGGACTCGGACGGGAACACGCGGCCGAGGCCCAATTCCGAGAGCGCCTGAACCAGCGTATTTCGAAGCCGGGCCACGGCTGCCGCGCTCTGTTCCCTGAAGCCCGTCCGCGCCAGGCAGAAATGACCGGCGGCGACGGCCAGGCTGGAGATGGACCAGGGCTCGACCAGAGGGCTCAGCGCGCCTATGGTTTCAGGGTGGGCGGCCATAAAGGCCAGGCGCAGACCGGGCAAGGCGAAAATCTTGGTCAGCGACCGCAGCACAATAAGTTTTTTATTTTTCCGCGCCAGAGGCAAAAGGGAATGCCCCGTCCCGGTAAAATCTATAAAAGCTTCATCGGCGATCAACCAGATGCCGCGCCTGTCGCACTCGTCGGCCAGCTCAAGCAAAAGATCGCCGGGCGTCAGGCGCCCGGTCGGGTTGGCCGGGTTGGCCAGAAAGACGGCGCCGGGGCCTGCCTCGAAAAGTCGTTTCAGGGTGTTCCCGGTCGTCAGCCAGTCGTCGTCAGGTCTGGTCAGAACATATTCAGCCTTAAGGCCTCCGCAGGTCAGCGCCGCCTCATATTCGGCAAAGGCCGGCCCTATAATCGCCGGAGCCCTGAAATCCAGGGCCCGGCATATCAGGTACAGCTGCGGGGTCGAGCCTGCGCCGGGCATAATGCAGGTCGGCGGCAGATTCGCCATGACGGCCAATCCGTCACGGAGACTGGCGGCGTCGGCTTCAGGATAGTGCAGGGTGAGGTCGAAGTCGCGGAACAAGGCCTCCTTCAGCCCCGGCGGCTGCCCCAGCGGGTTAATATTGGCGGAAAAATCAATAATTTCTGACCAGTCGCGCCCCAGCGCCCGCGCCGCCTCCACGACCTTGCCGCCATGTGCGGGAATTTTATTTTTCACATCCAGCCCAGCCTGCCGGTCAGAAACGACATGACCGCGATACAGAGGGCCAGCATCAAAATAGCCGCCCCGACCATCAGGTTCTCCGCCGCGCGCACGGTTTCGGCGGCGGCTTCGCGGCCTCCCGCGCAGATGACGGGCTTTTCCCGCCTGAGGCCGCAATAATAACTGGGGCCGCCCAGCCAGACCCCCAGCGCCCCGGCCATGGCCGCTTCCGGATGACCGGAGTTGGGGCTGTCGTGGAGGCGGCCGTCGCGCCGCCAGACGGTCAACCCGGCTCTCCAGTCATAGCCCTGAAGACGGGCGGACAGAACCAGAAGAAGAGCCGAGAGCCTGGCGGGAATAAAGTTGGCCGCATCGTCGAGTTTGGCCGCGAAACGGCCCAGGTCGACATAGCGCTCGTTGCGATAACCGATCATGGAGTCAAGGGTATTGACGGCTTTGTAGCCCCAGGCCAAAATCGGCCCACCCAGGGCCAGATAGAACATAGGCGCGACCAGGCCGTCGGAGAGATTCTCCGCCAGGGTTTCCGCCAAGGCGCGGCGAATGGAAGCCTCATCGAGATTGGCCGTGTCGCGGCCCACCACCCAGGCCAGACGCTGGCGGGCTTCATCGATAAACCCGCCCGCCAAAGCTTTCTCCACCCGCCAGGTCTGAAAATAAAGGTCTTTGAGACAGATGGCGCTGTAGGCCAGATAAACCGAGGCGACAAACCAGACCACAGGGCTGATGAATGAGGCGGCGCCGGAAATCAGGGCGACCGCGGCCATGGCCGCGGCGACCGCGAAGAGGGCCAGAACCGCCCCGGCCAGGCGCGCCGCCGCCGGCGAAAGAGGCTGAGCGCCGGAGCGTGAGCGAATCTTTTTCTCGCCGAAGGCGATCATCTTCCCGATGAAACGCACCGGGTGCGGCCAGCGCTGGGGATCGCCCAGCATCCAGTCGCAGATGAAAGCGATTATGGTGATCAAGGCGGCCATCAGTAGACGTTTGAGCCGAAGTCCGGCTGATAGATGTATTTCAGGGAAAATCCCGGCGTCAAAGCCGGAGGCAGGGCGAGGCCGATATTCGTTTTGCTGGCGATGAAAGTCTGCCACCAGGGTTTACGGCCGTCGTCAATAGTCAGTTCAGGGCGCTTTCCGGCCTCCAGTCCGCCCATTTTAGCCGCCCGCGCGACCGCGTCCTCAAAGCCGCCGACTTCATCGACCAGGCCCAGTTTAACCGCTTCGGCGCCGCTGTATATCCGGCCGTCGGCCAGCGCCCTCACGGCCGCCTCGCCCAATTTCGGCCGCCCGGCGGAAAGGTCGCCGAGAAACTGTTCGTAGACTTCATTCACCATTTTTTGCAGAAGAGCGCGCTCATTTTCACGCATCGCCCGAAACGGAGACCCGATATCCTTGTATTCGCCGCTTTTTATGACCTGACTTTTCAGGCCGATTTTCTCCATGGTCCCTGAGACTTCCACGCTTTGCATGATCACGCCGATGGAGCCGGTTATGGTGCCGGGGTTGGCCATGATGAGGTCGCCGGCCGCGGCGATGTAAAGTCCGCCGGAAGCCGCGATGGAGCCCATGGAAACGACCACCGGCTTTTTCATATTTTTCACGGCCTTATATATTTCCTGGCAGGGGGCGACGCCGCCGCCGGGGGAGTTGACGCGTATGACCACGGCCCTGATGTTAGAATCTTCATTAAAACCGCGCAAAATATCGGTAGCCCAGATCGAACCTGTGATTTCGTCTTCTATCACCAGAACGCCGACCCCGGGGGCCCTGGTCAGCGAACCGACGGAACCGAGGCTGTCGATCACATAAGTCAGGATATAAGCGCAGGCGCCGATTACGGCCAAACCGAAAAGCAGCGTCGCCATCGGCCAACCCATGCCGCCTCGGACGGGCCGGCCCTTCTTCTGGCCCGGATTCGCAGATACAGGGGTCGCGGCGGTCTTTTGATGGTCGTCTTCTACGGTTCGGCCGGCCTGCCAGGCCTGCCAGTCTTCGTGTCGCATCTAGGCCTCCAAAACAAAGGCCGCGGGGGATTATTCCGGCGGCCTTCGCGCAGTTTGCAGAACTCCCGGGCGACGGCTGTCGCCGCCAGGGAGCTCATTGTCTCACTTGTCTTCGTCCTCGCCGGAGTTGTTGTTCTGACGGGCCGCGAAAGCTTTGGAGAGCTGTTCGCCGAGAACGGAAACGGAACCGGCACCGCCGCTGGAGCGGGAACTGTCTGAATAGTCCTTATACAGACGCTCATCGTCTTCTTTTTTCATGCGCTTGACCGACAGGCCTATTTTATGATCCGCAGCGGAGATGGAGATGACCTTGGCGACCACCTCGTCGCCTAGATTGTAGGATTCGGACAAGGGTTTGCCCTTGGGCTGACCGGATTCTGAGACGTGAATCAGACCTTCGACGCTCTCGGCCAGTTCCACGAAAAGCCCGAAGTCGGTGATGTTGGTCACTTTGCCGGAGACGGTTTCGCCGACGGGGAACCTGGCCACGGCCACGCTCCAGGGGTCTTCCTCAAGCTGTTTGATGCCCAGGGAAAAACGCTCCTGATCACGGTCAATGGCCAGAATCAGCGCCCGCACCGAGTCGTTTTTCTTGAAGACTTCGGAGGGGTGTTTATACCGGCGGGTCCAGGAAATGTCGGATATGTGCACCAGACCGTCAATGCCCTCATCAATGCCTATAAATACGCCGAAATCAGTGATGTTCTTAATTTTCCCCTCAATGATGGTGCCGATGGGATAACGCTCGGCCACCGTGTCCCAGGGGTTGGGCTCCACCTGCTTCATGCCCAGGGAAATACGGCGGGCGTCCGTGTCGACTTTGAGGATCACGCACTCGACCACATCGCCGACCTTGAGAATGGAGGCGGGATTACGCACCTTGCGGGTCCAGGACATTTCCGAGACGTGAATCAGGCCTTCAACCCCCTTGTCGAGCTCCACGAAGGCGCCGTAGTCGGCCAGCGAGACCACCTTGCCCGTAACCTTGTCGCCCACGCCGTAACGGTTGGCCGCGGTGATCCAGGGGTCTTCCTGAAGCTGCTTGACCCCCAGGGAGACCCGGGACTTTTCGCGATCGAAGGAAAGAACTTTGACGGTCGTCTTGTCGCCCACGGAAAACAGCTCCGAGGGATGAGTCAGGCGGCCCCAGGACATGTCGGTGACGTGCAGAAGGCCGTCAAGGCCGCCCAGATCAATAAACGCGCCATAATCAGTGAGGTTCTTGACCACGCCTTCGACCACCGAGCCCACTTCCAGGGTGGACAGCGTTTCCTGCTTCTGGGTTTCGCGCTCGACTTCCAGAAGCGCGCGCCGGCTCAAAACGACATTGCCGCGGCGCTTGTTATATTTAAGAACCTTAAAGTCAAAGGTCTGGCCGACGAGATTTTCAAGATTCTTGATCGGGCGGCTGTCGACCTGGGAACCGGGCAGAAAGGCCGGCACTCCGATGTCCACGGAAAGACCGCCCTTGACCCTGGAAGTCACCGTGCCGCTGATCACGCCGTCGTCGTTATGGATGCGGGTGATCTCCTCCCAGACCTTGATCTTGGCGGCTTTGTCCTTGGAAAGGATGATTTCGCCGTCATCGTCGTCCCAGCGCACTAAAAGAGCTTCCACCTTATCGCCGATCTTGACCTCAATGTTGCCGTCGGCGTCTTGAAACTCTTGCAGCAAAATGCGCCCTTCCGACTTGGCGCCCACGTCCAGCATGACATATTCCTTGCCGATCTGAACGACCACGCCTTTTAAGACCTCGCCTTCGGAAAGCGATTTGAAGCTCTCTTCATAAAGCTGATCCATGGCCATCCCCTGCTCTGACTGGCCCTGGGGTTCGCCGTTTTCAGTTTCGCCCGCAAACTGATCCTGCGTGTTGTCGCTGTCGGTTTCGCCCGCAAATTGATCCTGCGTGTCGTCGCTGTCGTGGTTGGTGAAGTTGTTTTCCATGTTTACCCCGGATAAAATTTAACCTGAAGAAAGAAATTATCTTTCCCGTTCCTTCATAAAGTTCCGCAACTGGGAGAATAAGATGAAACGGCGTAACGGACCGGGAAAAAATACCCGGCCATTTGCCCCTGCGGACCGGAACCGCCCCCGCTTCATTTAAGATTTTGTTCCCGCGGAGATCCGCCTCAAGGCGAAAGTCCTTTTACCGAACTTATCTGAACTTCATATCTATATCAAACATTGACGATGTTTTTCAAGTCTTTTTTTAGCGCTGACCGCCCCACTGAAGCGACATATTGAAGCATAATATAATAACATATTGACTTTAATATTTATTTTATTTGAAGCCAAAAAAGCGGTTTCTAAAGGCGTTTACCATAACCTTCAGAACCCCGTCAATGGTCAGGTTGGTCGAGTCTATGGTCAGGGCGTCCGGAGCCGCCTTCAAAGGAGACGCTTCCCGGCGGCAGTCGGCCTGATCGCGTTCAAGGATATCGGCCAGCACCTCTTCGGAAGTAATATCCCGGCGGCAGGCGGACAATTCCCGGAAACGCCGCTCGGCTCTGAACTTCGGGTCGGCATAGAGGAAAAACTTGAGCCCGGCTTCAGGAAAGACCACTGTGCCCATATCGCGCCCCTCGGCCACTACGTCGCCTTTGGCGCCCAAAGACCGCTGGAGGCCCAGCAGAGCCTCGCGCACGCCAGGCCAGGCGGATATGGCGGAAGCGGCGAGAGAAATTTCCGGGGCGCGCAAAAGAGATGTGACGTCTCGACCGTCAACCATGATGGACGTGCCGTCAGGGGTCGGCCGCGCGGTGAGGTCCAGGCTGGCCGCCAATTTTTCGGCCGCGGTTTGATCATGCGGGTCAAGGCCACGCTGAAGGGCGGTCAGGGCCAGAGCCCTATAGAGGGCGCCGGTGTCCAGATATATCCAGGTCAGACGCCGGGCCAGTTCGCGGGCCAGAGTCGATTTTCCGGCGCCCGCAGGCCCGTCTATAGTAATTATTTTTTTAATATTCTGATTCATGAGCCTTTAATTGCGGTCTTGAGGGCCGGCGCCGGCCCTCATATTGCCGAAGGCCAGCCCGGCTTCGTAGACTTGCCGCAGTCGGTCAGGATCTTTCTCAAAGCCGCCCAGCCCTTCGATCTGCCTAAAAAAAAGGCTGTCGAAATGCCGGGGGAAACCGATCGAGTCAAAAAAATATTTTATGCAAAGCCCCACCGGCAGGAACAGATCCTTGCCTTTCGTGGCCCCCAAGGCCAAGAGGAACCCCTTGCCCTCAGGGCGCAGGGTCTCCGTCTGCCCCAGGGCGTAACGACGCGACCACAAAGGCTGGGTGCGGTCGATGAGGGCCTTGCCTAAAGCAGGGACATCGTAGAAAAAAAGAGAGGTCGAGACGACGATCATGGGGGCCGCGGCCAGAAGCGGGTATAACCCGCCCATGTCGTCGCCGGAGATCACGCAGTCTCCGGTGGCTTCACAGGAACCGCAGCCCTGGCAGGGTTTGATCACATGATCGGAGACTGAAAAAGAAACTGTACAGGCGCCGGCGGAACGCGCGCCTTTAACGAATTCATCAAGCATAACCGCGGAATTGCCGTTTTTACGCGGACTGAGGTGCAAAGCTAAAATATCCATGACCGCAACTTTCCAGAGTTTTTTAAAGGGCTACAGACCAGGCTGTTGAATATCGCAACGCCTCGGCGACAAAAGTATTGTGATTTCCGGCTTTGACGAAATCAGACTTGATCTGTTTATTCGGCGAAGTCAATAGCTCATTTTTCGTTGAAGGCCGTCTAGCGCGTCCAGCCCCGCAAGGCTGTGTTCGATAGTCCAGCCTAAAGGCGACTGCGGCTTGCGGGGCCCGTGAAAATCAGAACCTCCGGTCGGCGTCAACCCGTATCGCCTGGCCAGACGGCTGAATAAAGCCGTTTGGCGTCGGTCATGAGTGGGGTGATAAACCTCCAGGCCGACCAAGCCGTGATCGACCAGTTTTTCAATAACGGGCGCCAGTTCACTTTCGCCCGACAGCGCCAGACTGGCCGGATGGGCTAAAACAGGAGCCCAGCCTGCTTCGCGCAACATGGTCAGCCCGCGTTCAGGGGCCAACTTCGCTTTCTCCACATAACCGGGGCCTCCGCGGCCCAGAAGCTTTTTAAAAACATCTTCGCTGGTCTGGAAACAACCGCTCTCCACTAACGCGGCCGCGAAATGGGGGCGTCCGGTCTGCCCTCCGCCTGAAATTTCCAAAAGGCGCTCTCTGGAAATATGATACCCCAACTGATCAAGTTTTTCCAGCATCCTGCGGTTTCGGTCGGCTCTAAAGGCTTTCAGCGCTTCCAACGACGCGGGAAGTCCCGGCGCGCCGCCGACGTTAAGCCCCAGAAGATGCATAGTCCCCGGATATAGAAGGCTGATTTCGACTCCGGCCAGAGCGACGACGCCGACGGCCGAGCCGGCCTCCAAGAATTCCGGCAGGCCGTCCACCGTGTCGTGGTCGGTCAGGGCCAGAAGCTTCAGCCCGGCCGCAACCGCCGCCGCCGCCAGAGCGGCGGGCGCAAGCTGGCCGTCAGAAGCCGTGGAATGGCTGTGGAAATCAGCCAGCCCCGGCCAAACCGCGCCGCGAGGGGCCGGGCCCGGCGGACCCGCCGCGCCGGCGCTCATTCGCCGGTCGCCTTCAAAAGCTCTTCAGCCAGTCCGGTATGAACGGCGCCTTCACGGAAAGGCGTGAACCTCATCAGCTTCCGAAGGAATGGAATGTTGGTCTTGACGCCTTCGACCGCGAAGTCGCCCAGGGCTTCATACATAAGGTCCAGGGCCTTTTCCCGGGCCTCGGCCTTCACTATCAGAAGAGCGATCATGGGGTCATAAAACGGCGTCACCGCGGCGCCTTCGGCAAAGCCGGTCTCGACCCTGAGGCCGGTTCCCCTAGGCGGCCGGAAAACTTTCAACCGACCCGGGGAAGGGAAAAACGTAACCGGGTCTTCGGCGTAGATGCGGGCCTCGACGGCATGGCCGGAGATACTGTCCGGCCGGTCGGGCATGGCCTCCGACAGCGGCAGACCCGCGGCCAGACGCACCTGGACCGCCGCCAGGTCCACGCCGGCGACTTCTTCCGTCACGCCGTGCTCCACCTGCAGTCTGGGGTTGACTTCCAGAAAAGCGAAACCCGTCTCCGGCGTATACAGCGTCTCCACCGTGCCCAGATGGTCATAGCCCAGCGCGGACATGACGGCCGCGGCTCTTTCGGCCATGGCCTTCACCTGGTCCGCCGCCATAGCGGGCGCGCCGGCTTCCTCGACGACCTTTTGGCGGCGGCGCTGAGTGGAGCAGTCGCGCTCGAACAGATGAACGGCCCGGCCATTTTTGTCGGCCACGATCTGGAATTCCACATGGCGCGGATTTTCCATCAGCCTTTCCGCGTACAGCGAGGCGTCGGAAAAACTGCGGGCCGCCAGTTTAGCGGCCGACTCGATAGCCGCCGTCAGTTTTTCTTTTTCAAAAACCGGCGTCATGCCTATCCCCCCGCCGCCGCCGGCGGGCTTGATCAAGAGAGGGAAACCGAGAGCGGCGGCTTCCTCGGCCTGCCTGGCCGCATCTCCTTTCAACAGCCCGGTCGAGGGGCTCACGGGCAGGCCCTTTTGGGCCATCAGTTCTTTACAGGCGGTTTTGTCGCCCATAACCTTGAGCCATTTGGGGTCAGGCCCGATGAAGGCCAGGCCGGCCGCGGCCGTCTTTTCGGCAAAGGCGCTGTTTTCTGAAAGAAACCCGTAACCGGGGTGAATGGCGTCTCCGCCGCATTTCACGGCCGCTTCTATTATGGCCGACTGATTCAAATAACTCTGCGGCGCCGGAGAGGGCCCGATCAGATATTTTTCATCGGCTTCATTCACGTAGGGCAGGTCAGAATCGGCTTCCGAATAAAGAGCCGCGCTTTTGACGCCCAAAACGCGCAAAGCGCGCACCAGCCGGGCGGCCACGGTTCCCCGGTTGGCAATAACGACCTTGTGAAACATCGCATTATTTCCTTTATTTTTAGAGACAGCAGCTTAAGGTCTCAGGGCGCCGCGTTTACTCCGGGCTGACGGAGAACCGGCTCATAAATCTTCTTGATCGTCTTCCGCCGCCGGGGACAGGTCTTCCGCCTCCATCTTGGCCAAGTCTTCAAAGCGGATATCCAGGCCCAGAATGCCTATTATTTCATCGTTATTGTCGCGGATGGGCCCTGACACGGTGATGCAAAGCGCCCCGGTGAAGCGGGAAGTGTAAAAATCGGTGACGTGAATCTTGCCGTCTTCAATGGGTTTGACGTACCAGATGCGGTCGGAGAGGTTAGCCCCGACGCCCATGGTGGTGGAATTCATGAATTTCGACTTCTCGTTCAGCGAAACCACGTTGCGCGTCACTTTCACGCCTCTTTGGTCGGTGACGTACATAAACTGCACAAAGGGCGTCTCCGTCACCCACCGCTCCATCAGAGGCTCCTGCCTGGCCGGGTTCATTGAACGTATTTCAGGATTTTCGATCATTTCGCCTATGAGGCCCTGGGCCAGCTCGCGGGCCTTGGCCTTGAGACGGTCGAACTGGGAGACGAAGCAGCCGGGCAGGTAATGCCGGGCCAGCTTTTCCATTTCCTTGTTGGACATGTTGGTGCTGCGCCCGTCGGAATATTCCCTGGCGATGGCCTTGTTCATTTTTATTATGCCCGGGTGGCGCTTGTCCAGAGCATTTTCGCCGGACAGATTCAGCCGGCGGTTGAGCCAGTGGGTCACGCCCGCCACGCCGGACTTGTCGTTTATGGAAATGGCCGGCGACCGCCCGAGGATCAGTTCCGTGTCGAAGATGTTGTATATTTCCTCGTTTTTTAAAAGCCCGTCGGCGTGAATGCCGGCCGAGGTGACGTTGAAGTCGCGGCCGACCAGCGGCTGATAAGGCGGAATTCTATGTCCTATCTCCTTTTCGAAATAGCGGGCCATGTCGGTGATGGCGGTCAGGTCCATCTGACGCGTGGTTCCGGTCAGGGCCGCATATTCGACGGCCAGGGCCTCAAGGGGCGTGTTGCCGGTGCGTTCGCCGAAGCCCAGGAGCGTGCCGTTGACGGCGCCCAGACCGTAAAGCCAGGCGGCGGCGGCGTTAACGAAACCCTTATGGAAATCGTTATGCCCATGCCACTCCAGGTCGGCGCCGTTATAGCCGGCTTCGTCTATCAGGACGCGCACTAGTTTGCCGACCGAACGCGGCAGGGCCGCGCCGGGATAGGTCACCCCCATGCCCATCGTGTCGCAGAGGCGGATAATAATCTTTATGCCGCTCTCGTCGGACAGACGTTTGAGCTTCTGCGCGAAGGGCGCCGCCAAGCCGAAGACGTCGGCGCGGGTCACGTCCTCGAAATGGCAGCGCGGCGTTATGCCCAGGGCCAGCGCGTCCTTGACCAGGGCCAGGTATTTTTCCACGGCCTTGGCGCGCGTCAGGTTCAGCTTCATATAAATATGATAGTCGGAAATGGAGGTCAGTATGCCGGTCTCGGTGAGGTTCATTTCTTTGACCAGCTTCAGGTCCTCGGCCGCCGCCCTGATCCAGCTGGTGATTTTGGGAAAAGCCAACCCCAGTTCCCGGCAGGCGTCGACGGCTTGGCGGTCTTTTTCGCTGTAGAGGAAAAATTCAGACTTGCGTATGACGCCTTCCGGCCCCCCGAGGCGCGAAAGAAACTGGAATATCCTGACGATCTCGGCCACGCTGTAGGGCGGGCGGGCCTGCTGGCCGTCACGGAAAGTGGTGTCGGTTATCAGCAGTTCGCGGGCCGGCGCCAGGGACGGCTCGCTGCCGTCAAAAGTGATGCGCGGCACCTCGGAATAAGGAAAAATGGCCCGATACAGCTCCGGGTCTTCCCGGTCTATGATTTCAAGACGGCGCTGAGCTTTCCTGTTGTTGATCAGCAGGATGCTTTCATTGTCGGTCGTCATCTTGGCGCCTCAAAAGTTTTACCCATGACTATTGTCCTTTTTCGATTCGATTCTGAGCCCAAGCTCAAGGAGCTGCCGCGGGTCGACCTGGCCGGGGGCTTCGGTCAGGGGGCAGGCCCCCTTCTGGGTCTTGGGGAAGGCTATGACCTCCCGGATGGATTTTTCCCCGGCCAGGAGCATGACCAGGCGATCCAGGCCGAAAGCGCAGCCCCCGTGGGGCGGGGTGCCGTAGGACAGGGCCTCCAGGAAGAAGCCGAACTTTTGCCTGGCCTCCTCCTCCCCCAGGCCCAGCGTCTTGAAGACCCGGGCCTGGACGTCAGGGCGGTGTATGCGCAACGAGCCCCCGCCTATCTCGTTGCCGTTCAGGACAAGATCGTACGAAAGGGCCCTGACCTTTTCCGGGGCGGATTCCAGGAAATCCAGATCCTCCTCCCGGGGGGCGGCGAAGGGGTGGTGGACGGCCTGCCAGCGCTTGTCCTCCAGGGACCATTCGAACATGGGGAAGTCGGTCACCCAGGCGAAGGAGAATAGGCCCTCCCCGACGAGGGAAAGATCCTCGGCCAGCTTTGTCCGGACCTGGCCCAGGATCTGGGCCACCAGCGGGGCCCTGTCCGCCCCGAAAAACAGGATATCCCCCGTCTCCAGGCCCAGACTGGAGCTTAGGGCCTCCCTTTCCCCCGGAGCCAGGAACTTGGCCAGGGGGCCTTGCCAGCCCTCCGGAGAGAGGCGGATCCAGGCCAGGCCCTTGGCCCCCAGGCCCACGGCGAAGCCCACCAGATCGTCCAGCTGCTTGCGGGAGAGGAGGGAGGCCGCCCCCGGGGCCCTTATGGCCCGGACGGAGCCGCCAGATTTGAGGGCTTCGGCGAATACCTGGGCCTCCGATCCCGACAGTAGATCCGAGACGTCGGCTATGGGCAGCCCGTAGCGCAGATCCGGGCGGTCGGTCCCGTAGCGCAGCATGGCCTGGTCATAGCCCAGGCGGGGGAAAGGCCCCTCCGGCTCTTTTCCCAGGGCCTCCCGGAAGACGGCCTTGGCGTAGCCCTCCAGGATGTCGATTATCTCCTCCTGGGAGGCGAAGGACAGCTCCAGGTCCACCTGGGTGAACTCGGGCTGGCGATCGGCCCTCAAATCCTCGTCCCTGAAGCAGCGGGTTATCTGGATGTAGCGATCCAGCCCGGCCATCATCAGTATCTGCTTGAAGAGCTGGGGAGACTGGGGCAGGGCGAAGAAGCTTCCGGGGGACAGGCGGGAGGGCACCAGGAAATCCCTGGCCCCCTCGGGCGTGGACTTGGTGAGTATGGGGGTCTCCACC
>JAISRV010000098.1 GCA_031273445.1 Candidatus Adiutrix sp.
GGCGAGCCGGTCGCGGCCGCCTATGCCCGCCTGAACGGCCGCTGGCTGAGTTTTGATTTAAGCGAAAACAGCGGCGGCGCTCAGGTCATCTCCCTTACTGTCAAGGCGGAGCAGGCGGCCGGAAGCGAACCGCTGGAGATATCGCTTATTTCAAGCGGTTTGGCCGCCAGGCGGACGCTGAAGGCGCCGCGGGCGCCGGCGGCTTAAAAGCCTTCATGGTCAATGACGATCCGGCGCATGGTCTGAGTATGTGATGCCCCCGTCAATTGCCGCGTCAATTGTCGGGTTGCGTCATATAATGTCGAAGCGTGAATATGAATGGATATATAAAAGCTGAGGTCTTGTTTATGAGCGAAATTCATCGCTGTCCGTGGGGCGACGCATCCGACGCGCTGATGCGTGATTATCACGATAACGAATGGGGCAAGCCCTGCCGCGACGAACGCCGGCTGTTTGAAATGCTGACGCTTGAAGGGGCGCAGGCGGGGCTGTCGTGGAGGACGATACTGCACAAACGCGAGGCCTACAAGGCGGCCTTCGACGACTTTGACGTTGCAAAAGTCGCGGCCTATGACGAGAGCAAAATCGCGGCACTGCTGCAAAATCCCGGCCTTGTCCGCAACCGGCTGAAAATCCGGGCGGCGGTCACGAACGCGCAAGCGTTGTTGCGGCTTGGTTCGCTCTCGGATTTCATCTGGGGCTACGTTGACGGAAAGCCGGTTGTGAACGCTTGGGAGCGGCAGGAGCAGATGCCCGCGACTTCGCCTCTGTCGGACAAAATCAGCCGGGATATGAAGAAACTCGGCTTCAAGTTCGTTGGCGGCACGATTGTTTACAGCTATTTGCAAGCTGTCGGCGTGGTGAATGACCATCTGGTCTGGTGCGGGCACAGGGGGATTTGATATGGCCACGCGACCTGAATTTGCCGAGTATGTATGCGACCAGGTTCGCGGCGCGGGCGAGATTCGGGCTAAGAAAATGTTCGGCGAGTATATGGTTTACGTCGACGACAAGCCGATATTGCTTGTCTGCGACGATACGGTTTTCGTGAAGATGCGGCCGGAACTGTCGGAAATAATGGAAAATGCGGAACGAGGCTGCCCTTATGACGGCGCGAAAGAGCATTATATCCTCGACATTGACGATGCCGATTTGTCGCGAGAGGTCATCGGCATATTAGAGCCGCTTACGCTGCGGCCCAAGCCGCGAAAACCGAAACGCCGCAATCCGTCGGCCCGATAGGCGATTATATTTATGCGGGCTTTTGGTTATAGTCTAATTTTTTTTAGTCTCTTTACGGCTTTACACATTTACAAACTTGACAAAACTTGATGCTTTTGCTACTGTTCATCCGGTTATGCGGCCTGTTGTCCTCAAGGCTTTTTATGCTTCCTGTTAGCCTCCCCCTCCGTCTAAGGAGTCCCCCCATGCGCCCCCTGACCCGCTACATTCTTATGATGACCCCGGTAGGCGTCTCGGTTGACGCGCCTGCCGAGTCCCTCGTGCCTGACGATATGCGGGTGTTTATCGTGCCTGAGCCTAAAGACAAAGACGAGCTGACGATGGCCGCGGCGCTGGCCGAGCTGGCCGCGTGGCTGCGGCTGGACCCGGAGGCGCGTCGGAAGGCGCTGCTGCCCGATCTGCCCGAGCCGTTCGACCTGGGCGAGGCGGCAGCCGGTCTTGACGAGGACGCCCCGGCTCTCCCCCCACCCGGAACCCGGCTGAATAAGCCGGCGCCTGATCCCGCCCCCGGCTCTCTGGCGGAGGAACTTGAAGCCATGCGACCCCGCGCCATTCACCGGATCGGGCGGCTGACCCGCGATGATTGGGAGCGGAAGCTTCAGGCCGTGGATAAAATCATCGACGCTCTCCGGGAGGGCGATGAAACCGCCCCGCCCCCGAGCTGCCCGGCTCCGGTCCCGCCCCGCCCCGCTTCCCTGGCGGCGAAGATCGAAGCTCTCCAGCCTCGGGCGCGGCGGGGGCGGGCGGCTCGGCGGCAGTTGACCTATACTGACTGGGAGAAGATGCGCGCCGCCTTCGAGCGGGGCGTGTCCGTTCAGGACCTGGCCCGGACGATGAGCGTTTCCCGACCAACTATATATAGTTGGCTGAGCTTCACCCCGGAGCGGGCGCGGCGCCACTTCCACGCCTAAGTTTTATGACCAAGCGAACGCTTCTCTTAAGCCAGTGGCATTCGCTTTTTCATTGTTTATCTTGGCTTTAGCTGTCTTTAAGTCTACTTTAATGCCTAAATAAACATATATTTAGTATATTTTTTTGCAGAAAGAAAAAGATATGGCCTGTTGCCTCGTGGCCTAGGTTCGGGCATGGCTGCGCCGTCTATTCCCAGCGAATTACTCAAGTCTCTGGTCGGGGAACTGAACTTGGAGCCGGCCCTTGGGTTTTTCAGCGCCGCCAGAATTCCGGGAGAAAGAGGATCAAGAGGGTGAAAAACTCCAAACGGCCCAGAAACATGCACAGACTTAAAACCGCCTTGGCCGCCCCGGGCATGGACCCGAAGTTGCCGCTGGGCCCCACTTCGCCCAAGCCCACGCCGACGTTGCCGACGGCGCAGGCGGCGGCGGAAAAGGCGGTCAAGAGGTCGATGTTCATGGAGGTCAGAGCCAGCGTGGCCCCGGCGATCACGATAAAGTAGACGGCGCAGAACGACCAGACCGCGGTCATGACCGCTTCCGGCGCCGCGCGGCCGTTCAGGCGCACGGGCAGCACCGCGCGCGGGTGTATGTGCTGGCGCAGGGTGCGGCGAATGCCCTTGAACAGCAGAATCCACCTTACGCACTTAAGGCCGCCGCTGGTCGAGCCGGAACAGCCGCCGACGAAAAAAAGCAGAAACAGCACGCCCTGACTGAAGTGCGGCCATTTTTCCCAGTCGGCGCTGGAAAATCCGGTGGTGCTGATGACCGCGACGACCTGGAAAAACGACTTCCGCAGCCGCTCCAGCGGCCCGTCGTAAAGGCCGGCTGCGGTTAGCGACAGGGCCACCGCCAGGCCGGCCGCGACGATCAACCAGAAAAAAACGCGGCTTTCGGCGTTGGCGAAAAGAGCCTTCCAGTCGCCCCTGACGGCGCGGTAATAGAGGGCGAAGTTGAGACTGGCCAGAAACATGAAAACAGTGAGCGTCGTTTCCACATAGGCGCTGCCGTAATGGCCGACCGAGGCGTTTTTGGCGGAGAAGCCGCCCGTGGCCACGGCGCTGAAGGTGTGGCAGATCGCGTCGAACCAGTCCAGACCCCCGGCCAGCAGCAGCAAAAATAAAACGACGGTTAAAGCCAGGTAGATCAGCCACAGTATTTTGGCCGTCTCGGCTATGCGCGGCTTGGCCTGTCGCCGGCCAGGGAATTTTCATTTTTGAGGAGCTGCACTCCGCTCAAGCCGAAAAACGGCAACACCGCCAGCATCAGGACGATTATGCCCATGCCGCCCAGCCAATGGCTTAAGGCCCGCCAGAAGTTGATGGAAGGCGGCAGCGATTCCACGTCCGCGGCGGCGGTGGCCCCGGTGGCGGAAAAGCCGGAAAACGACTCGAAGAGTCCGTCCCAGCCGGTCAGCGTGCCGCTTATCCAATAAGGCGCGGCCCCTAAAACGCCGATCATGAGCCAGGCCAGCCCCACTGTGGCCAGGCCGTCGCGGTTGCGCGCCTCGCCGTCTCTGGCCGCGCGCCGCCCCTGCCGGACCAGGCCGGCGCCCAGGAGGGCTATAAGCGCCGCCGCGGCCAGAAATGAAGACCAGGCGCCGTCGCCCAGATAAAGGCCCACGCCGCAGGGGGCCAGCATGGCCGCGGCCAGCATGAGGGCGCCCCAGCCGCAGAAGTGAAAGATGAGGCGAAAATTGACGGCCAGGGTCATGCGGCACGGCCTTTGGCGGAAGCATGGGTCGGCGCGTCGGATTTGGAAAACGGCTGCATTAGGGCCTCGTTTTTTATAGTACGGCCGGCTATTTCCCGCCCAGAAGCTTTTCCGCCCCGGCGATGGCCTCGCCTTTGCCGACGACGGCCAGCACGTCACCGGGCTCGATAACGGTGTTGCCGCGGGGAATGATGACCTCGTCGCCCCTGGTCAAGGCCGCCGCCAGCGCGCCCTTCGGGAAGGGGACGTCCATAAGTTTGCGGCCCGCGGCCCTGGAGCCGGGCAAAACCTGAAATTCGACGATTTCGGCGTCTTCGTGGGCTAAAGTGGCCACAGAGATGACCCGGCCCTTGCGCAGATATTTCAGAATGGCCGAAACCGCCGCCACCCGCACTGAAATAAGCGATTCCAGCCCGATGGCGGAGACCAGCGGGGCGTAGGAGAAACGGTTGACCCGGGTGATGGTGTGGCGGGCCCCCAGGCGCTTGCCGACCAGGCAGGAGATCAGGTTTTTTTCGTCGTCGGTGGATACGGCGATAAAAGCGTCGCTGTCGCCGATGTTTTCGTCGATCAGCAGTTCCTGATCGGTGCCGTCGCCTTTGAGGACCATGGTTTTTTTCAGACGGCCGCTGAGGTGTTCGCAGCGTTCCGCGTTCAGTTCGATGATCTTGACGTTGAAGCCCCTTTTGTCGCTTTCAAGTCTTTTAGCCAGCAGATAACCCACATCGCCGCCGCCGACGATGGTCACGTCTTTGATGGGCTCGGGGTCGAGCCCGAAAAAATTGTTGATTTTGGCTTTGTCGGCGGCCCCGGCGGCCACATAGATCAGATCGCCGGGCCGCAGGATGGAGTCGCCCCTGGGAATCACCAAATCGTGCCGGCGATAGATGGCCGCGATGAGAATGTCGGCCCCGCTTTCCCGCGGCAGCAGTTCGGAAATGGGCTTGCCCAGCAGGCGGTGTTTGCGCGTCAGGCGCATGCCCACCAGCCGCAGCCGCCCGCGGGCCACCTCGATGACGTCGCTGACGCCGGGAAACTCGATGAAGTCCATGATGGTCTCCACGGCTTCCTGACTGGGGTTGATGATGAAGTTGATGCCGAAGTCGGAACGGAATTTTTTTTCGTCGAAAAAGTCGTAGTAGCCCGAGGCCTTGATGCGGGCCACCCGGCGGGCGTCGGAGGGGGCCAGAAGCTGGGCCATGCGGCAGGCGAGAATGTTGGTTTCATCATGGCCGGTGACGGCCACCAGCATATCCGCCGCCCCCAGGCCCGCTTCGGCCAGGACGCCGGGATTGGAGCCGAAGCCGACGACGGTCTGCACATCCAGCGTCTCCGCGACCGTTTCCAGGCGCTGCCGGTCAATGTCGATCACCACCACGTCGGCTTTTTCCCTGACGAGCCTGGAGGCGATGTTGAAACCGACCTCGCCAGCCCCGATCACCAGCGCCCGCATGGCTTCAGGAGACCTTGGCCCCGGAAGGCAGCGGCGCGGAGGTCGTCAGAAGGGCCAGGGTCTCCCGGCCTTCGGCGCGCACGGAGGCGGCCAGAACCATGCCTTCGGACCTGATGCCCATAAGCTTGACCGGCGCCAGATTGGCCGCGATGATCACCGAACGGCCGGCCAGATCTTCCGGCCGGTAGTGTTTGGCCAGGCCGGCGACGATGGTGCGTTCTTCCTGGCCCAGGCGGATGGTCAGTTTTAGCAGCTTGTCGCTTTTGGGCACGTTTTCCGCGCGGACGACTTCGGCCACGCGCAGATCCAGGCGTTTGAATTCGTCAAGGGCGACCGTTTCGGCCGGGCGGGCGCCGCCCGGGCCGGTTTTTTCAGGCGCTTCCGCTTCCAGACCGGCGGCCTTTGGGGCGGCCTTGAGGGCGGCTTTTTCGCCGCCTATCTCCACCCGCGGGAACAGCGGTTCGCCGGCGGCCACGGAGCGGCCGGGAACCAGCCGGCGGCTGACGGCGACCGGGTCCAGGGTCATGGCCTCGGCGCCCAGCCCCAGGCGGCGCCATATTTCCTCTCCGGTTTTGGGCATGACCGGCCAGATCATGGCCCCGATCATGGCCAAGCCGTGAATCAGGCGGTACAGAACGCCTTGAAGCCTGTCGCTGCCGGCCGGGTCTTTGGCCAGAGCCCAAGGGGCTTCGGCGTCGATGAAGCGGTTGAGCGTGCCCACCAGTTCCCAGGTCACGGTCAGGGCGCTATGCATGGCCAGCGAACGGAAGTGCTCCTGGTATTCGGCCAGGGTTTTGTCGGCCAGATTGCGGGCCCAGGCTTCCTCGTCGCTTAAGAAAGACGGCCGATCCGGGATCAGGCCGCCGCCGAATTTGCCGAGCATGGTCAGGCTGCGCTGCCAGAGATTGCCCAGGTCGTTGGCCAGAGCGGCGTTGTAGCGGGCGACCAGGGCTTCTTCCACAAATTCGCTGTCCAGCCCGAAGACCATGTCGCGGGCCAGAAAATAGCGGAAGGCGTCTATGCCGTAAGTATCGGCCAGCTTTAAG
>JAISRV010000112.1 GCA_031273445.1 Candidatus Adiutrix sp.
CACTAAAGCGTTGATGTCGCGGCTGAGGCCGGCGAAATCAACCTCGCGTAAAGACTTGACTATCTGAGTGGCCGATTCGCTGATTTCCATGATTGAACCGGGCCCATTCGGCACGAAGACCAGCTGGTCGGCCGAAACCCGGGCGCCGAGCGCTTCGAGCGAGGCGCCCGGCGCCTTTTCCCGGTAGTCAAGATCCAGAAAACCGAGGCCGGTGACCCCCTGAAAGGAAAGCACCGCTTGCAGTCCATGCTCCACCTGACGCAGCATATAGGCGCGGGCTTCTTCGACATCGCTGTTTTTCCCGCCCAGGGCCGCTGGATCAATGGAAAACATGACCCTCACCACCGGCGGCCCGTCCTTGTCTTCCACTGAAGACAGGGCGATGGAGGTCACCCGGCCAACTTCGAAGCCGCGAAACTTGACCGACGAATCACGCGATATCCCCTGCACGGAGCGGTCGAAAAAAGTCACGCACTGCAACGTCGGCTTAAGCGAACCCCTTAAACCGAAAGCCAAAAGTCCGGCCAGAAACAGCCCTAGGCCCGCGAAGGCAAAGAGGCCGATTTTAAAATAATTGTTGTGGAGAGGCATTGCCGTTCACCCCGTAAAATCGTCGGAAGGCTTCAACGCCCCGGCCTTTAATGATCAGATAAAGTTACAGGGCGCTAAAGCGGCCGGCGGTTGAAAAAAGCGTCGACGAAAGGCGGCGCCCGCCGTTCGGCCAATTCGCGCGGCGGGCCTTCGGCGATGATGCCGCGCGTCTTTTTATCCAGCAGAACGGCCCGATCGACAATGTTCATGATGCTGCCCAATTCATGGGTGACTATGCCGAAGGCGATGCCCAGATTGCGGGCCAGAGCCGTGATCAGATTATCCAGCTCGGCTGAAGTTATGGGGTCCAGCCCCGCCCCGGGCTCGTCCAGAAAAATGAGTTTGGGGTCCAGGGCCATGGCCCGGGCTATGGCGGCCCGTTTCTGCATGCCGCCGGAGACGTGGGCCGGCAGGTAATGCTCATAGCCGGCCAGACCGACCAGAGAGAGCTTTATTCTGGCCGCCGTCTCCACCGCCGAACGGGACATGTCGGTAAATTCCAGCATCGGCATGGAGACATTTTCCAGAAGGTTCATGCCTCCGAACAGAGCCCCGGCCTGATACATCATCCCGAACTTATGGCGGCAACGGCCCAGATTGACCCCGTCGCCGGCCCACAGGTCCTCGCCGAAAATCATGACCCGGCCCGCGCGCGGCTTGACCAGGCCGATGAGACTGCGCACGACGGAGCTTTTGCCGCTGCCGCTGCCGCCCAGAAAACCGAAAATCTCGCCAGTCCTGATTTCAAAATTCAGGTTTTCCAATATGGGCGCGGCTTGGCCGTAAGCCACGGTCAAGCCGCGCGCCTCGACCGGCGGAGCGGCCGCCTTTTCGTCAAAGCTGGAGGACATAGAACAATACCGCGAAAACGCTGTCCAAAACGGCGATAAGAACGATGTTGACGACCACGCCGCTGGTGGTGGCCCGGCCCACGGCCCCGGGGCCGTCGCCGGCGGCCAGGCCCCGCTGGCAGCCGACCGCGGCCAAGGTGAAGCCGAAGACGAAAGACTTGCCCACGCCGATGAAATAGCTGGCCAGGGAGACCTGGCGGACGGCCGCCTCCCAGAAGACCGCCAGGGAATAGCCGAAATTCAGAAGCACGACGCTGCCCCCCATTATGCCCACGAAAGTGGCCAGGAGGGCCACCAGGGGCGTGGTCAGAACCGTGGCCAGAACCCGCGGCAAAGCCAGTTCGCGCACTGGCGACAGCCCCATGGTTATGATGGCGTCGACTTCCTCGGCCGCCTTCATCGCCCCCAGTTCGGCGGAAAAAGCCGACCCGCTGCGGCCGGCCAGCATGATGCCGGCGATAAGCGGCCCCAGCTCCCTGACCACGGAAAGGCCGATCAGGTCGGCCACATATATTTCAGCGCCGAATATCTTCATCAGCATGGCCGCCTGAAAGGCGATGATGAGCCCCACCAGGCCGGAAACCAGACAGACGACCGGCGCCGCGTTTACCCCCGCCGTTTCGGCCACGTTCAACACTTTTTTCCAGGGTATTTTGGAGGGCCTGAGGGCGGCGCGGACGAATTCGGCCGCCAATTCGCCGGTGAAAGCGATCAGCCCGCGCAGGTCTTTCGCCGCCTCCGCAACGATCTGACCCCATTCGGAGAAAAAAGTCAGACGCGGCTCCGGCGGGACCATCGGCTCCGCCAGGGCCCCCGCGGCCAAATCAAAAATAGCGGAAAAACCTTCGGGCAGCGCTTCCACGGACGTTTCCGCGCCGGCTTTCTCAAAAGCCGCCAGGACGGTCAAAAGCTGGGCCGAGCCGTTCAGATCCAAAGCCGTCAACCCGGCCAGGTCGAAAACGACCTTTCCGCCGCCTCTGGCCGCCGCGGCCCTGCGGTCGGTCAATTGACGCCAAGCCGCCTCGGGCGTGAATACGGTCAATTCGCCAGCCAAGGCCACCAGAGTCTCGCGGCCCTGTTTTTTTATCGTCAGAGCTAAAGGAAACGCCATTCAGTTCTTTTCGGTCTGGAGCGGAGGCGGCTTCAGCAGGACCGTAGCCCGCAAAACCGCTTCCTGAGTCGCGTATTCTCCAGAAATCTTCAACTCATAAAATAGGGCGAAAGAGCGGCCAAGCTCTTCTCCGGCAGGCCGCAACCGGCCAGGTCATGGGCGCTCAAGGCTTGACGGTAGATATCGATCAGGTCGTCGAAGGGTTGGGCTCTATCCAGAATCAGCCATTTCCGGCCCCGCAACAGGCATATTCCGCCCCTAAGCTTGAGCCCGGCAAAACGCAACTGGCCGGCCGAAACTTTTAAGCCCGTCTTTTTAGCCGCCATTTCCAGCGCTTTCAGAATTTCCCGCTGCCGTGCCGTATGCGGCGAACGCGCCGCCGTCTTTTTATTGCCAGCCATTATATATTAAGGGCCTCCACTACATATGGCATTCCATGACCGGAATTTCCCCATTATAGTCGGAGCCGCCCAACAGGTCAAGCGCCCGGACGGGCCTCAATACATCTGGCGGCGCTCGCTGGAAGAGCCCAGGCCCAGCATTTCCCGGTATTTGGCCACCGTGCGGCGCGCGATGTCGATATTGGAGCCGCGCAGAATCTCCACAATGCGCTGATCGCTCAAGGGTTTTTGCGGATCTTCGGCGGCGATGATCTGCCTGATGCGGTTTTTGACGCTCTCCGAAGCCAGGGCCTCGCCCTGGAAGCGGTTGATGGGGTTGTCGAAGAAATATTTCAATTCAAAAAGCCCCTGCGGGGTATAGACGTATTTGTTGGTGGTGACGCGGCTGATGGTCGATTCGTGAAAGCCTAATTCTTCGGCGATGTCGCGCAGAACCAGGGGCTTTAAATGCTCCACCCCGAAATCCAGAAAGTCTCGCTGCACTTTAAAAATAGCTTCGGTAACACGATATATGGTTCTCTGACGCTGATGAATGCTGCGGATGAGAAAAGCCGCGCCCTTGAGTTTGTCGTTCAGATATTTTTTCGTTTCGCCTTCGGCTTCTTTACTGGTCAGGAGTCGGCGGTATTCGCGGGAGAGGCGGAGTTTGGGCATCCCGTCTTCATTCAAACTGATGACATATTCATCCCCGACCCTGGAAATGTAGACATCCGGGGTGATATATACGGAATCGTTGGTGTTGAAGGCTCGGCCTGGACGTGGCTCCAGGGCGCGGACGGCCTCTATGGCCGAGCCCACTTCTTCCCTGGCGGCTTTAAGCGCGCGGCAGAGACCGGCCATGTCCTTTTTCCCCAACAGGTGGAGGTGATGACGACAGATATCCGCGGCCAAGCTGTCGCCGAGACCCAGGCGGTCAAGCTGGATCAAAAGGCATTCCGAGAGATCGCGGGCCGCCACGCCTGGCGGATCCAGTTCCTGAATCCGTTTGAGCACGCTTTCCATCACTGCCGGTTCGACTCCGGCCGCCGCGGCCAGTTCCTCAAGGCTGCCGGACAGATAGCCGTCGTCGTCGAGGTTGCCGATCACGGCCGAACCCAGCACCAGATCCCGGTCGTCCAGGGCGCTGAAACGCCACTGCCAGCTTAAATGTTCGCTCAGGTTGGTTTTGGCGGCGATAAAGCTTTCAAAACTTGGCGCGTCTTCAGGATTTTCATGACTGCCGACGTTCAGGGCGGTGGAAGGGGCGCTGGAATATTCCCCCAGGTAATTCTCCCAGTCGAATTCTTCGCGCACCTCCTTTTCGGTGGAGCCGGCCAATTCGGCGAATTCATCGTTTTCGGCGCCGGCCGGCGCCGGGGTCTGATCATATTCGGGGTCACTGACGGAATCGCGCGAAGAAGCCTCAATGCTGTCCGGCGGCGGGGCCAGTTCCAGCATGGGATTCTCCATCATTTCCTGATTAATTTCCTCAACCAGCTCCATCTGTCCGAGTTGCAGCAATTTGATGGCCTGTTGCAACTGCGGGGTCATTATCATGACCTGGGCTTGTTTTTGGCTGAGCCTAAGGTCCAGCGCCATATTCTACACTCCAAAATAAAACCGAAAAATCAAAATGAAACAAATTTTCCGCACGCGCCGGGCGCGAAACGCGTCAAGCAGCCCTGCTCAGCAGCCGGCTCATCCACATAAGCCTGAAATATAGCCGGCCCTGGGCCGGAGACCAGCCGTTACAGACTGAAGTCAGCGCCCAGATAGATGCGGCGGACGGTCTGATCATTGGCCAGCTCAAGCGGCAGACCTTCCTTTAAGACTTGACCTTCGTTGATGATGTAGGCCCGGTCGCAGACGCTCAAAGTTTCCCGAACGTTATGATCAGAGATGAGAATGCCGAGCCCTTTGTTGCGCAAAAGCACGATAAGATTCTGTATGTCGCCTACCGCTATCGGATCGATGCCGGCGAAAGGCTCGTCGAAAAGAAGAAATACCGGCGTCAGGGCCAGAGCCCGGGTAATTTCCAGGCGGCGGCGCTCTCCGCCTGAAAGAGACAGAGCCTTGTTTTTAGCCAGATGGCTGAGGTTGAGCTCAGACAAAAGCGACCTGAGCCGCTCTTCCCGCGCCCGGGGCGTCAAATCCAGAGTCTCCAGAATAGCCATAACATTGTCTTCCACCGACAGGCGGCGGAAGACGGACGGCTCCTGCGGCAGATAAGTCAACCCCAGCCTGGCCCGCTGGTGCATGGGGGCGTCGGTCAGGTCGTGGTCGTCGATGAGCACGGCCCCTTCATCCGGGCCGATGAGGCCGACCAACATATAGAAAGTGGTGGTCTTGCCGGCGCCGTTCGGCCCCAGAAGGCCGCATATTTCTCCGACCCCCAGAGACAGGCTGACCCCGTCCACCACCCGGCGGCGGCCGTAAGCCTTGACCAGGCCGGAACCGGCCAGGCGTTTGGGAGCGGCCTGCCCCGAAAGCGGGAGAGGACTCATTTAGGCTGCTCCTCCGGATGGTATATGGTTTGAATTCTTTCACGGAGCCGCCCTTCTTCCCGGCTTTCAACAGTGCTGCGGCCGGCGTCCAGATAATAAGTCACCTGGTGGCCGGTCAGGGAATCACGGCCCTGCCACAGCCTAGCCTCCCCGGTCAAAACGATGCGGCGGGGTTGGGACTGAACCAGATACACCGCCTTCCGCCCGATGGCTAGGCGATCGCCGTCGACGATCTTGACGTTGCCTTCACATTCCACGCGCTCTATTTGACTGCCGCCGCCAAGGCGCGTCGCGCCCGGCGCGGCCGCCGTCGCCCGCGAAGTTTCCTCAGCCGGCGCGGCCGGCCCGGAAACAACGGCAGGCGAGGCATCGTCTTTTCCTGGGGGGCCGCCGCCCCCGGCGGAATCCGTCTTGAAGTAAAAAATTTTCATGACGTCGCTGGTAATGGTCATCGTGCCCTGGCGAGCGACAACCTGCCCGCTGAAGGTCGCCAGCCCGTTTAGGTCGTCGGCCTCCAAAAAATCAGATGAAATGGAAATAGGCCCGCTGGAGTCCCTTTCCCCGCCCGGGCGCAGTTGAGCCGCCGCAGGGGCCGGCGTCAATAGGCTCAGAAGCAGAACCGTCATGAGGAAGCATATATGGCTGTTTATTAAAATACGCATGTTCACTTACGCCGCCGCTATTGCAGTATAAAATTAGCCCTGCCCTTGACGTCAAGGCGTTTGTCTCCGGTATAAAATATAAACGAGGCGCCTTCCAGGTCATACTCGGGGGCATTTAAGCAAAACCGGTCGTCGCTGCGCAGAAAGCCCTCTTCAAAATTGAAAACCAGGCTGGGACAGGTCAGAATGCCGCCCTGGTCATCGACCACCCGCACTGCCCCGGTGAGGGTTATGATGCGCCGCCCCTGTTCATAGCGACCGTTTTCAGCCACAATTACATATTGGCCCTGGCTGGAAATTATCCGGGCGCGCACGTCTTTAAGCTCGAAAAAATCCTGGGTTTTATAATAGTGGGCCGAGGCCGCATTGATGACCATGGAACGGTCGCTGTCGCCGGCTTCGCTAAGCGTCAGGTTGTCCAGGCGCATATCCACGTTGGCCGGCAAAATATTCTTAAGAATTTGCGGGCCCGTCGCCCTGAACCTTACGCTGACCAGCATGATTCCGGAAATGAGCGCCAGCGCCCCAATAGCGCAAAGAATCAAAAAACGGGCGCGCTGCATATGCCCCATCCGCTCCCTGGCCAGATCGGCCGAAGTTTTTAACGGCCACGCCAATCTAAGAACTTGGCTGGTTTAAAAGCCGTCTTTTTATTTCATCCGGCCGTTTAAGTTATTATAACCATTCATGGATCGGTTGTAAAGCAATAAGTGTGCCTAAGAATGGCATTTTTGATCGTGAAATAATAAATTAATCATTGAGCCGGGGCGACAAATGGACTAAAATGAGCTATCGGACTGTGGGGTTAATTCAGGCCCTCGAATCAGGGCCTGAATTAACCCCACAGTCCGATAGCGTCCTGAATCCAAGTTTAAATATATGGTGAAATAATGAAAGAATTCAAAGAGTTGGAACTTCGTCTGCAAAATCTTCTCGCTGGTCTGGATGGAGACTTATGGCGCAAAATGGTCAATGAAGCCGACCCGCCCCGCTTTATGCCGGACGAACAGGGAGCGCTGGACATGGTCTACCGCGACAGTAAAGCCCTGGGCGGCTATATTCCAGACTTGATGTCCATAATGCGCAAAAACGTCGCCGGCGAACTCGACGCCGAAAACCGGCAGGCCCTGACGGGCATATTGGGGCATCTGCAGTTGATGACGCGCATATTAATGATGATTCTCCTCCTTCCCCGCTATCATGACCACGAAGATCTCATAGCCACTTTCAACGGTTATCGGCAGACGCTTAAATTCGTCGAGGAATACCTGACGGACGGGGCCAGGTCATGACCGGGGAGCAGTTGTCCGCCGGAGAGAGCGGGCCGCCCGCCGGCCCACGGCTCGATCATGAGTGCGTGCCGTTCTGGGAGATTTTTCAGAACACCAGGGTTCTTTTGACCGACAATACGGCCTTCGTCCTGAATTACGCGCTTTTAGCGGCGGCGGCCGACTTTATTTCAGGCCGACTGGCGTTTATGTTCGGTAAGGAGAACCAGTTGATCGGCCTTATGCTCATCTCTTTTTTAATTTTTGCGCCGGTTCTGCACATGGCCGCCAGTCGCCTGGCCCTTCGTTTCTGGGACAACGAAAAGCCCTCTTGGGCCGACTTGGCTTATGGTCTGGCCAATTACGGCGACAGCCTGTTCATTTTTCTCTCCTGGCTTATTTTCTGCGTTTTCCTGGGGTTTTTGCTCGTTCTGTGCGCGATGCCCGCCTTGGTCGTGCACGCCAAGGCCTTAGAGGCGAGCGGCAGCGTTTTTTTCGCGATCCTGGTCAGACTGGGCGTTTTAGGCGGTCTTCTGACCGTATTCGTCTGGCCGCGGGCCAGGCGCATTCTGCCTTTTTTGCATCATATAATCGCTTTCAATAAAATCGACGGGCGAAGCGGCCCCTGGCTCGCCAGGACGATCACGGTCTATCGCGCCTTCAATGAGACTAGATTCAACCTGTCGCTCAACCAGGCCCTGGGCGTCTATCTGGGCCTGAACATGGCTGTGGCCGTGCCGTTGGTGCTGGTAATGCACATGTCCGGCCTGAACGACTCCCCCGCAATGTCGAGCGCGGTCGAAGTCGTTGCGCCCATAATCGGGTCCGGCGTCAGCAGTGTTCTTTTCCTGTGGATGGCCACCGCCGCCGCGGGTTTCTACCGCCTCAACAGGCCGGCGGCCGGAGCGGCTGATGGGATTTGGAACTAAGGTCAATTGCCGCCTGTGCCGGCACTATTATATAACCTGGGATCCCCGAAACCCCAACGGCTGCCGGGCCATGGGCTTCAAGGCGCGGCTCATGCCCTCGACGCATGTCGTCAAAACCAGCGGCTTCGCCTGCGTTCTCTTCGAACCCAGGCCCCGGGCGAAAGGCCGCTAAAGGGCCGGGAGCGGCTCAAAGGCGCGGCGACCTGGTTTCGTTCTCGACGGCCCGCAGGGCCTGAAGCACTTCCGGCAACGGCAGGCCGATCACGGAAGTTAAGGAACCATTGATGGAATCAACCAGAAAAGCGCCCGTCCCCTGCAGGCCATAAGCGCCGGCCTTGTCCAGGCTTTCGCCGGCGGCCACATAGGCTTCGATTTCACGGGCGGTCAACTGGCGAAAGGTAACCGCGCTGACGACAACGTCATGGGCGCGCGCCAGACCGTCGGGGCCGATCAGGCAAAAGGCCGTGGCGACCCAGTGGCTTCGGCCGGCCAGGGCGCTTAAGTGACGCGCGGCTTCTTCCGGGCCTTCCGGCTTCTCAAAAATATCGTTCCCGATAAACACGATGGTGTCCGCCGCCAGAACCGGACGGCCGGGATGGGGGCGGGCTATGGCCTTTTCCTTGGCCAGACGGCTCACATAAGCCGCCGGAGTCTCGTCAGGCCGCCGGCATTCGGCTATGTCGGAAGGCGCGATTTCAAAGTGAACCCCGGCAAAAGCCAAAAGGTCGGCGCGGCGCGGCGATGCGGAAGCCAGTATCAGGGGGTTGTCGGCAAACATGGTTCTATAATCCCGGCAGTTAAATATATCAGTTCCCGGATGACCAAATTATTGCGACTTACGTTTAGTCAGCGGGGCAATCAGAAGGGAGGCGGAAGAGGCGCCTGGCGTTGGCCGTGGTCAAACGGGCCGCTTCAGCCAGAGAGAGGCCGCGGGCCGCGGCAATGGCCTTGAGGTGCCAGACCAGATACGAGGGCTCGTTGCGGCGCCCGCGCTTGGGGGCCGGGGCCAGGAAAGGCGCGTCTGTTTCCGTCAGAAGACGGTCGGCCGGGGCCAGCGCGGCCACCTGCCGCAGTTCTTGGCTGTTCGGAAAGGTCACCGTTCCCGGCAGCGAAAGGTGAAAGCCGAGATCCAGATATTGTTCAGCTTCGTCCCAGCCGCGGTTGAAACAGTGAATAACGCCGCCCCGCGGCAGCCGCCCGGCAAATTTACGCAAAAGAGCCAGGGTATCGTCAAAGGCGTCACGACTGTGAACGGCTATAGGCAGGTCCAAACCTGCCGCCAGCTCCAATAGGCGTTCAAAAGCCCATAACTGTTTTTCTTTAGGCGAACGCATCAGGCAATAATCAAGGCCGATCTCGCCGAAAGCGACCACCTCCGGCCGCCGGGCCAGTTCCGCCAGTTCCTCCAACCCGCGTTCGTCAAGGTCGGCGGCCTCGTGGGGATGCCAACCCACCACAGCGTGAAGGCGAGG
Source organism: Candidatus Adiutrix sp. (assembly GCA_031273445.1). Lineage (GTDB taxonomy): Bacteria > Desulfobacterota > Desulfarculia > Adiutricales > Adiutricaceae > Adiutrix. The sequence continues at coordinate 9,769 of JAISRV010000112.1, forward strand.
GTTGATCCCGGCCCGGGCGACGACGAGGCGCGCATGAGCCGCGTTGAGCCCGACGTCCAGCATGTCGACGACCCCGGCCGCCGCGGCCCGGCGCACGGTTTCGTCGAAATCTTCCGCGAAATCGTCCAGAGAAAGATGGCAGTGGGTATCGATGATCTCCAGTGGAGAGTCAAAAAGCAGGTCTCGCGCCGTCAATATAGAAATTATCTCCCCGGCTATTTCCTCGGGTCGGCGCAGCGCGTCAAGCCGCACGATGTCCGGCCCGTTTTGACGGTCGAACGCGGCTTTGACCAGGCTCAGGTAGCCCAATTCCTCAAAGCCTGAATCGGCTCCGCCGGCCCGGTTTTCGGCAATACGGTCAAGGCCGGCCGCCGCCGGCGCCTCTAGAATAACCGTGAGGTCGGGCCAGGGGAAAGGTCTGTTGGCGCGCCTGATGGCCGCTTCATCCAGTCCCAGGGCCGACTGGTAGGCGATATTGCTTAAAATATAGCGGTCGCAGATCACCGGCCGCCCGGCCAGAAGGGCCGGGGCGATGTTACGCTCCACATCCTCGGCCCGGTCGCGCAAAAAATAGTCGAGCTCCTCCGCCGGGCTCAGGCCGGCGCGGCCATGAGCGGCGATGCGCCGGATTTTTTCGCCCCAGGAGCCGCCGGTGGGCTCCTTGGCCTGGAGGGGCTTTAAGCCGCGCTCTTCCAGAGCCCGGCCTAAAAGGGCGCATTGCGTGGTCTTGCCCGCGCCGTCAAGGCCTTCAATCGCGATGAAAAAGCCCCGGGCGACTCCCGGAGCCTCCGCCTCTATCATTTTACGTGCGCCGGCGGAAAACTTCATGATTCAAAACGCCTTTGCCTTCAACTTAAAAACGAAGGGCTTAAACCCCCTCAATTTATTCTTCAGTCGCCGCTATTCGGCGATGTTGAAGGGTTTGTCGATCTGCACCGCTTTGGAAGCATCGAGATTGTCGGTCAGGGTAACGCGCATGGTGTAGGAGCCGGCCGGAAGGCCGCGCGTGCCGATGGTCATGACCAGCATGGTTTCGGTGGAAAAGGTGCGGTAGCCGCTCTGCTCATAGGGGCCGAGGTTTTTCTTCCAGGCGAAGGCTTTGCCGTCGGCGTCCAGAATGTCGAAGGCGCCGATGATGGAATATCGGTAGGAGTCGCCTTCCTTCAACTGGGTGAAGCCTACCGGCTCGCAGTAAAGAATCAACGGCTCCGGGCTTTTGAAGGTTTCGCCTTGTTTAGGTTGGTATGAGCCGAAATTTTCAGGCTGCTCGGTAACGAAAGCCACATTCCGCACGCCCAGCGGCGCCTTGCGCCACAGCTCCTCCTGAGCCGCCCACAAGGAGTCGAGAGCGCCGATGGAATCGCCTTTAAGGTGGGCGGCCAGGGCGTTGGCCAGCTCGCGGGCGACGACGTCTTCGTTGGCGGGCGCGTCGCCCTGCGCCGCGGCTGCGGCTGTCCCCAGAAAAATCAGCGTCAACAATACGGCCGGAAACATGATTATTTTTTGCGACATCACCTAAAACACCTTTCTTAAAAATCTTCCTTTTGTTATTATACTATAGAAGTCGCCGCTTTGACAATGGGCGAGTAATTCTTAATTCTCATTTTGGCCATATATTCTCTGGAGGCTGATAATGACAATGCCGAAAACCGCTTCTCTGGCCGCAGCGCTCTGCCTGACCTTTCTTTTGACCGCCTGCAGCGGGCCGCTGTTCACCCAGAAGCCTAAAGCGCTCATGACTTTCAGCGAAGCGCGGCTGGCCGCCGGCGAAGGCGCCGTCGTTATGCACGCCGTCAACCGCGGCAGCGTGATAGCCACGCGCTGGTTCAAAACAGATCAACCGCAGACGCGCGCGAGCTTCACCACTTTCCAATCAGCGCGCCACCGTAGCCGTGATGATATGAACGAATATGACGTCGTCATGGTCGAACCAGGCACTTACGCCCTCTATTCCATATACGGCAACTGCGACGAAGGCCTCCGCTCCATGGCCCTGGAGTGGGATGAGCCCCTCCGGGCGGCCGTGGCCACCGACTTGGGCATGGTCTATAAAATACAGCAGTGGTCCTCCAGCGACATAGCGACCGGAGTCGGCATCTGGGGCGGCGGCGGTCGCGGCGGAATGGGCCTGGGGGTCAGCCTTGGCGGCTTCGGGGGGAGCCCGGGCCTGCCGATCGCCGCCTGCGGCCTGACCGGCTCCGGCCTGAGCCGGGACGGCCGAGCGACCATGGCCACGATCACGGTCAAAGCCGGCGAGGTGGTCTACGCGGGCGAGCTGGACGTCGATTTTACGCCCACCGCCGACTGCGACCAATCCGGCAACTGGATGACCCGAAATGAAACGCGCTCCTATTGCGGCGCCCAGTCGCTGACGCTGTCCGTGCGTGATTCCTTCGCCGCCCGGGCGCGTTTTTTCATAGAAAACAGGCTCGGCCCCCTGGCCGCTGAAAAAACCGTGGTTCGCCTGGCCCGCCCTGGTCTATTGGCCGACAAATAGGCGAAATAATGGCGACGACTACCATGCAAAATAAATCGACAGCCGGCGACCCTCTCAAAAATCCGGTAAAAATTAGGAACATGTTTTCCGGATTGGCCAGACGCTACGATCTGGCCAACCGGGTGATGAGTCTGGGCATGGACCTGTTCTGGCGTGAAGCCCTGGCCCGGCGCATCAAAGTGCTGGAAGAGCCTGGCCGCCTCCTGGATATGGCCTCCGGAACGGGTGATCAGATCGTCGCCGCAAAAAAATTGCGGCCCCGCCTCAAAACCGTCGGCCTGGACTTTTCCGCCGCCATGTTGGAGCTGGCTCGCCCCAAATTTGCTCCGCTACCCGGCCCCCCGCCGGAAATTCTGGTCGGCGACGTCTTGAACGCGCCTTTTGAGCACGCTGTTTTCGATTCCGTTTCCGTTTCCTTCGGGCTGCGCAATGTGACTTCACGCCTTGATTTTTACGCCGAGGCATGGCGGGTGCTGAAGCCGGGCGGAAGGCTTTTGGTGCTGGAAATGTTTCACGACCGCGCCTCCAGGCTAGCGCCGTTGAAAGGTTATTATCTGAAAAAAATCGTGCCCGTCCTGGGAGGGCGGCTGGTCAGCCGCGAGCATGAGGCCTACCAGTATCTGGTCTCTTCCATCATGTCCTTTCCCCAACCAGCGGAGCTGTTGGCTGAGCTTAACGGCGCGGGCTTCGTCAAAACCGGCTTCAGAACCTATACCTTCAACTCCGTCATGCTGGCCTGGGGCGAAAAAAGCGGCTAAACAGGAAGCCTCTAAATAGAGTGTGCGATTAATTCCGTCCCTCCACTGCAAGGACGGAATTAACCGCACACTCCAATAAGCCGGGGCCTCGGAAATTCCAGGCCTGAAGGCCTTCGTCGCTCTTCGCCGCCTTCAGGCCAAGCGGCCGCTTATCGCGCCAGACGGCCGCTCCAGACCACCTGGCCAACGATATCCAATTGGGTGGAGCCAATTTCATAAGGCGGAGCGATTTCGCGGTTGTCGCTGACGATCCGATAGATGTTGCCCGGGCGAATTTCCAATCTGTTGACCAACAGGCTGCCGTCAATTTTTATGGCATAAGCCTGCCCCTGATAAATCTGACGCTGACCAATATTGACCAACAAAAGATCGCCGTCCGAGAAGGTGGGATGCATGGACGGCCCTTTGGCTAGAAGCAGCCTGGCGTTATTCACGTCCGGCGTCAGATCGGAAAGCCATTTGCGTTCAAAACTAATCGGAGCTTGCAGCCGATGCGGCACGCCTTCAGCTCCAACGCCGTCCAGATAAGGCGGAAAGACCCAGGATCTGGGAGGCTCCCAAGACGAGGGGCCAGAGGCGTCAAGGCTCATGTATTCGTCATCATCCACCGTGGTCGGCCAGGACAAGCCGCCGGTGCTGAGCCCCACCAGCCAATCCAGGGAGCACTGCAGCGAACGCGCCAGGTTGAGAAAATGTTCGCCGCGGGGCAAGCTGCCGGATTCGTAGCTTTGAATAGTGTTGACGGAAACATCCACCATCTTGGCCAAATCACGCTGCGACAAGCCCAGGCGCTTACGTCTGCTTA
>JAISRV010000366.1 GCA_031273445.1 Candidatus Adiutrix sp.
GATCACCTGTTGGGCCATGGCCGCCCAGCACCAGTATATGTTTTCCTGCCGGATGTTCGGAATGTTCAAAGTCAGGGGATCGGGGTTGGTTTGAGCCAGAGCCGCCGGCGCCGTCAAAAGCGACAGCCACAGAAGGGCGGCGGCCGAAACGAAGAGGCCGGCGGCCCGGCCGGGTCTGGTCAGGCCGCCTTTGAAGGCGTTCATATCCATATTTCCTCACGTCGTCTCAACTAAATTCAATCCGCCGTTCATCTCCAGATGATATGTTCGGCCATCATAACTTCAGGGCCAAGCTGAAGTCAAGCGCCGCCGGCGGCGCCCAATCGAGGGGGAGAGGCATGTCGAAAGTCGGATTTTTGGGTTACGGGAATATGGCCCGGGCGATTTCGGAGGGGCTGGACCGGGCCAAGGTCGTCCCCTTTGCCGAACAGGCCGCCTCAGGGCGCGACCGCGAGCGGCTGGCCCGCCTGACGGCAAAGAACAAAATCTACGCGGCCGCCGACAATATCGACCTCCTGCGGGCGGCCGACGTAATTATTCTGGGCGTAAAACCCGCTCAGACCATTCCGCTGTTAAGGGAGCTGGCCGGGCATATCCGTTCCCATCTTTTCATCTCCATGGCCGCCGGCCTGAGCCTCAACGAGCTCGTCGCCGCCCTGCCCTCTTCGGCCGCGGCGGTGCGCACCATGCCCAATATCGCCGCCTTAAGCGGGCGGGGGGTCACGGTCATGTGCGCCCCGCCGGGGGCGCCGGCTGAACGCCTTAGCCTGACCCGCCGCCTTTTTCAAGCCGTGGGGCTGACCCTGGAGCTTGAGGAAAAGCTCTTCGACGCGGCCACAGCCGTAAGCGGCAGCGGGCCGGCCTATTTTTTGACGATCATGGAGGCCCTGACCGCCGGGGGGGTGCGCCTGGGCCTGCCGCGTGAAACGGCCAGAGCCATGGTTATGCATACCGCCCTAGGCGCCGCGCACATGGCCCTGGACAACCCTGGACAAACCTTCGCCGCCCTGCGCGACCTGGCCGTCTCTCCGGGCGGCACGACCGCCGAGGGCCTTTACGTCATGGAACGCGGCGCCGTCGGCGGCACGCTTTTGGCGGCCGTGGAAGCCGCGGCCGCCAAAAGCGCGGCCCTGGGCATAAGAGGAAAAAATGAAAATTAAAGCCCTGGGCGCGGTAGGCACGGTCACCGGTTCCTGCTTTCGCCTTGAATTGGACGACGGCCGGCAGATTTTACTGGACTGCGGCCTTTTTCAGGGCGGCCGGCAGACCGAACTGCGCAACGCCGACACCCGCGTCTACAACCCCGGGGGCCTGGCCGCCATGGTCATCACCCATGCCCACATGGACCATTCCGGCCTGGTTCCCCGACTGGTCAAAGAAGGCTTCAGCGGCCCGGTTTTCGCCACCGAGGCCACTTGCGACCTGCTAAAGGCGCTGTGGCTGGACGCGGCCAACATTCAGCAACAGGAAGCCGTCTGGAAGAGCCGCAAAAACCGCCGGCAGGGCAAACGCGAGGTGGAGCCGCTGTACGACGAAGACGACGCCCGCCTGGCCATGACCAAGCTTACCCCCCTGTCTATGGAAGACAAACACGAGATACTGCCGGGCCTGACCCTGGTCTACCGCCCGGCCGGCCATATTCTGGGCGCGGCCAGCGCCCATTTCACTGTTTCTGAAAACGGGCGCTCCCTCACCGTGGCCTTTTCCGGCGACATCGGCCGCACCGGTCAATTGCTGCTGCCTGATCCGGCCATTCCACCCGCCGCCGACGTCATTTTCATGGAGACCACCTACGGCAACCGCCTTCATAAGGAGATGGGGCCGTCTGTGGACGAATTTCTGGCGGTCGTCAATCAGGCTTATAGAGAAAACGGCAAAGTGCTGATACCGGCCTTCGCCGTGGAGCGAACCCAGGAAATAATGCTGCTTTTGGCCAGGGCCTGGCGCGAGGGAACCATACCGAAGGATATCCCCATAATTCTCGACTCCCCCCTGGCCCTGGCCGCCACGCGGATATACGCCCGCCACACCGGGCTTTTCGATGAAGAAACCCGGAATTTTCTGGAACAGGGCGCGTCGCCGGCGTCCATGCCCAACCTGCGCATCACGCGCGACGCCCAGGAAAGCCAGCGGCTCAACGACATCAAAGGTTCGGCCGTCATCATCGCCGGCAGCGGCATGGCCAACGCCGGCCGCATTCTGCATCACCTGAAGCATAACCTCTGGCGGCCCAACTGCCACGTGATTTTTGTCGGCTTCCAGGCCCAGGGAACCACCGGACGCCGTCTGGTGGAGGGGGCCAAAGCGGTCAAAATTTTTCGTGAAGCCGTCAACGTCGAGGCCCGGATACACACCATCGGCGGCTTTTCCGGCCACGCGGATCAAAACGAACTTATCGCCTGGCTGTCGCGTCAGGCGCGCCCGGGCCTGACGGTCAACCTGGTCCACGGCGAGCCGTCGTCGACCAGGGCTTTCTATGAGTTGGCCAAGACCAGGTTCCCGGAAGTCTTTTTCAATATCCCAACCTGGCTGCGCTACGCCGAACTCGCGGCGGAAAGGCCGGCCCTAGCCGGAGAGGCCCTGGACGAAGCGGGCGCCTGGCCTGAAGGCGAAGGCCAGACCCGCTCCATCCGGCCCAGCCTTATGGCCCGCCTGGAGCGCTTAAAAGACCAGGCCGCGGGTCTGGGGGAAATGCCGCCGGAACAACTGGCGCTCCTGGAAGACTACCTGGCCCAGGCGGAAAGCCTTATGCTGGCCAACGCCGGCTGAAACGGCCGCTCAATTGCCCGGCGAGCTATAACTCGCTGATCAGTTGATCGGCGAGTTATAGCGTCTGACTAGAATATTGAAGAGTTATAGCGTTTGACTAGAACATTGAAGAGCTATAGCGTCTGACTAGAATATTGAAGAGTTATAGCGTTTGACTAGAACATTGAACTCCTGGTTGAAGCTTTCGGGAGAACCCTGGGCCAGGGCTTCCACCCTCTGTTGCTTCAAATGGCCGTCAATAACGCCGGCCGCCATGTCCCTGACCTGCCGCGCCGCTTCGCAATAGACCTCGACCTCGTTGAAATCAAGGCCTTCTTTTTCCGCGGCCTCTTTCGCCATAACCTCCTCCAGCGCCTTCAAGGCCGCTTCCAGCCTGTCGCAGAACGGGCTGAAGGCGGCCTTGTTCAGTTTAATCAGCGTGTCCGACGATATTTCATTTTTAACGAAATAAATATGAATGTCGTCGGCCGCCGTCAGGACGGCCAGCATGGCCGGCAGCACCTTATACCCCTGGATGCGCATTCTGGCTATGTCGTTCTCGCGTCTGGCCGCCTCCTGGGCCGAGAGAAATTCCAGAAAAACGGGGAAGGCCGCTTCGACCTCCTGGTAGACGGCCAAAATTCGCGTATGGATTTGTTCGGCCTTGGCGTAGCTGTCGCCGGCATATTCCCGGCCGCGAAAGTATGCGGTCAATTCGCGCATATCGGCCCACAAATCTTTCAACGGCAAGGCCAGATTCGCGGCGGCCAGGTCCAGATGGTCCGACGGCTCAAGGACGGAAAGATTGATCGCCAGATCTATCGCCTCAATAAACGCGTTTGAGTTCAAAGTCGAATTAGTGAAGTTGATGCGGTCATTTTCCCGGGCCGGCCGCCTGAAAGCCGCCTCGTTGCCGAAGACTTTAAAGTAAATCTCGATTGAGGGGTAAAACCTGTCGAGCATGGCGTTGTGGAGGTCGACATAGGTGTTCCATTTTTCAATGCCGACGGCCGACTGCCTCGCTTCAACGACGGCGGCCGACGGCGCCGGCGCCGGCGCGACCGCCGCGGCCTCATTTTCGGCGTCGCCCGAACAGCCGCCCAGGCCCATCGCCGCCCCGGCGATGCACATGGTCAACAGGCCGCAAACAAGCCTCTGCGCCATAATCCCCTCCCTTTTTAAGGCGGGCCGGCCGTTTTTTCAGCCGCCAAAGCGCCTCTTGCAGGCGGCCGCTCTCTGTCAGATTAAAGGCATCGGCCCGGATTGTCAACCTGACGACAAAAGGCCAAAAGGCGGCTTAAGCGGGCGCGACGTAAAAGCGCCGGATTTCCGGCGCTTTTACGTCGCAGAAGCGCCGTTTCGGGATTCTGAACTGGTACGATCACCCTATATCATCCGGCCCTTTGGAAGGCGCAAACAACAAAATCAAAACTCTCAAACGGCAGGCTCTTATGGGTTTCGAGATCTGGACTTCTTTAAACTCAGAATCATGGCCATTCATGAGGCAAAGTACGCTTTAACCGGATGAACCCTTGTACAATTCAAAATTATTTTACAAATTTTATGACCGTTGATTGAGTCGAAAATCCAAATTTGAAGTTGCAGATTATTAAATTTTTTAGTAGGATTAAATCATGCTCAGCCTGTAATGGGGGCTACTATGAAAACAACACGGCAATTTAGCATTACCCTGCCAAACGAAATGGCGGATACCATAAAAGCCAAGGTGCAATCTGGCGAGTATGCCACTGAAAGCGAGGTTATCTGCGACGGGTTACGCACCCTTTTGGCGCGGGATAGAGCCGTTGAAAGCTGGCTTCACAATCAAGTTGGGCCGGCCTATGATGCCTTAAAGGCAAACCCGTCCAGAGCCGTCGCCGCCGATCAGGTTCGAGAGCGCTTAGCTGCTGAACACGCCAAAAGACGATGAGCTACAGCGTCTTTTTCACCCCGGAAGCCGAAGAGCAGCTTGCGGCTCTATATCATTATATTGCCGATGCGGCTTCTCACGACATTGCGGCGCGGCACGCCGAAGCCATTATCAGTTACTGCGAAAAGCTGGATATCTCTCCTGTTAGAGGAGTGGCGCGTGACGACGTTCGGCTCGGCTTGCGCATAACTAATTACAAAAAACGCACTGTAATTGCCTTCGCTGTAGACCTGGAAGCCAAGCAGGTTTCCATCATTGGCTTGTTTTACGGCGGACAAGACTATGAAGCGATTTTGCAAAGCGATTCTGAATAGTCATGACTGAATATGTTATTGTTGCACAGCTCCTTAGGAGTAAATTATTATGACGCATCGTAACCCTACCCCCGATGTTGGTGAATTTCATTTCATCTTATTTCCGACCGATGCGGCTAATGTCAATAATGACGCGCTGAAGAAGATATTTATCTCGATGACCGGCAATGATGATTATGAACTGATTGAAAAGGGGGGCGTCACCAGGTTGAACGGCCAAGAAAAGCCGCTTCGCATGTTCGAATGCATTTGGAATAAAACCATTCCGTGCAATCAATTGGAACTTCACTGGTATGGTGAAAATTCCATCTTTCCCGCCACCTTGGGCGCTTATGATTCTCAAACTTTCCCCGCTGAATTTATTGGCATTTTAGAGAACAAATGGCCAGGCGGACTAAATTGGTCTTTTTCTAGGGCGGCGATAGCCGGCGCTTTTATTCAGAAAGTTGAGTCTCTGGCAGAAGGCGCGGAGCGTTTAAGGGCGATGCTGCATACGGTCACCGCCATTGACGATGAGAAGATAGTTGATTTTCTATATCAGTTTAATTCACCGTTTAAATTTCAGTTGAATGACAACCTGCTGTCGATTAACAGGATAGGGCGTTGGGGTGTTCGGCATTATGGCCAAACTGACATTGGTGATGGCCTGTCTGGCGTGAGGCTCTCTATCAAGGCGGCTATGATTGTTATGGCCTATTTTGATTTAAGCACCCCGTTCGATCAAAACTTGAAATTGACAAAGAGTGAGATTATTGTTTTATATAAAGGCATGGGCGCCAAATTAGATGAAATCGCTTATAATGGAGACGGCCTGTCATGAACCGGCATGAATACACCGACCAAAATGAGAGTACAAAGGGCTGTTTTCATCCTGGGGTTTTGTTAACTCATCAAAACTCAATCAGACCCGACCAAGATGGCCGGCCGTTTCGACTCAAACTAATTTTGCCCTCAAACATCGCCCCCAACACTAATAATTATGATCACTTTGGAGGCCTCATTCCAATACCCCATCGGTCAAATCAAGTAGTCGTCTCTGAAATGACGACAATCCCGGCAACTACTTCAGAGGTGGGCGCTTCCGAAGCGATGTTCGCCAAATGGGGGAGCTTTGACGCATCTATTATAGTGTGGGCCGCTTTTACTGATAACCTCAGAACTAGCGAATGGCGAATGATGATTTCAAAATTGATTGACGACATACCCAACCTTAAAAGTTTTTTTGAAGATGCTGCCCCGATCTCTCCAAGCCCAGAAACTGTCGCTGAGGCACGGTGTTTTCTCAATCGATTACTGCCCCTGACTCCGTTGCCGGAAGCTAAATACTATTTCGACGGAGGCTTGTCATTTTTTTGGGACACCGACCAAGTAGTGTCCGGATTCAGCCTATTCGGCAACGGGTCTATTGAATGTTATCTGAAGCATAATAACCATGTTCTTTTTGATGATATTTATGATTTAGATGACGAACCTCAAATAAAAGCGATTTGCCAAAAAATTTTCGACCTGGCCCGGGAGGGGCGCTGATGACGCCGACTGTGCCGATCCCGCCGCCTGAATGCCATCTCCACGCCTTTTTTTCGCCCCGAGAAATAAAAAACGGCGACCCCGAAGAGTATATTTTCGTCCGATTTTTCAACAAAAGCGATGATGACGGCGCCTCGTGCTATGTGACCGGCCGCCAGCACGGGCATAATATTTATTATCAATGCAACAAAATCCAAAAAGAACGCGCTCAAAAAGATCCTGATGGTTATCAGGACGCGGCTTTCCTTCATTTTGACAAAGAGGACTTTTTGTCATATGAATTTGCTAAACCCGAGGCCTTGGAAAATTGGGGGCTAAAAACCATCTTTGAGGTCATTCCAGACCCCAAAGATGATTCACCCACTCACACTCTGGTGCGGCTGGCGAGCGGCTTACAGATCGTCGCTGCCGCCGGCGAAGGCGTATCGAAGAAAAATGTTCTTAAGGTGCTTGAATATAAGGGTTCGCAGGGTGAGAAGGAAAAGCAAGTCACCAGAAACAGCTTGAAAACTGAATTACGAAAATATTTCAAACAGCGGTGGCGTTGGGTAGCTGAGGCCGCTAAAGCAGGCTGGCTGGACGATTGTTCCCGTGTGGCCAATGGGGTATGCAGCAATCCAACCCCAATGAACTGTACGGATTTGAGATCAAACCTTTAACTGAAATCCTGATTAATAATGATCATAAGCCGAGTTTTATGCTGTAATGTTTCCTGATTAATAATTAAGATAAGCCCTGTTTCAGAAGACGGAAGGGCATGGGTTCAGTTCTTAATGCGACATAGGCCAACCTTGTGAGCATAGTGGAGAGGTCGAAACGGCGGTTGAAGCGATACGAGAAAGAAGCCAGGTAACGGCGAGTGTGCTTTTGCGCCGCCTGATATGTTCCGGTGATGGACTTCTTAACATTGCCCAGAACCGTATTGACCCATTTAAAGGCGCTGTTTTGCGCTTCCTTGTTCCCGCTGGTTTTTATAGGAGCATGCCGACAGCTACACTCTGTAAGACCCTTAAAACAAGACAGTCCATCAGTAAGCACATCCGATCCCGGCCTTAATATGATCGCCCCAAGGCGCATAATCTCTTCTTTCCGAAAACCTTTGACGCACACCATGTTACATAATTGGGAAATCAGACTCATAATGCCTCAGTGATTTGTTCATGTTATTGTTGAACTAATCCTTAAGCGGGCGCGACGTAAAAGCGCCGGATTTCCGGCGCTTTTACGTCGCGGTCAAGGGGCCGGCGAATAAGGCCGCCGGCCCGCCGCCGGGGCTGCCCCTGGCTGTTTTACAGGAGACTCAAAGCCAGTTGCGACATGGAGTTGGCCTGGGCCAGCATGCCGACCGCGGCCTGGGTCAGGACGTTGTTTTTGGTGAATTCCGTCATTTCCTTGGCCATGTCCACATCCGAAATGCGGCTTTCCGCGGCCTGGAGGTTTTCCGCCTGGATTTCCAAATTGGTCATGGTGTTTTCCAGGCGATTCTGCATGGCCCCGAGGTCGGCCCGGATCTGGTCTTTTTTGGTGATGGCTTCTGTCAGGGCGTCAAGGGCTTCCTGGGCGCTCGACTGAGTGCGGATTTCCGCCCCGGCCCAGGCGGCGTTGTCCGCGTTCTGAACCTCTATGAAGGTGTCGCGGCCCATGCCGGTGATATGGGCCGTGGCGGAGCCCATGCCTGTCAGAAGCATTTTCGTGTCGTCGCTGGTGCTGAAGTCCACCGAGGAGCCGGAGCCGATATTGGCGATCCAGAGGTCGCGCTCCCGGCCGACGTCCCGGCCGCTCAAAATCACGTTCCAGACTTCGTTGCCCTGCTGGGCTTTGGTCTGCACTCCCTGCATGGAGGCCCATTTTTCGCCGCCGAGACTGAAATTGGCCCCGGACTGGTTAGATTGCAGAGTGGCCATGTTCTGGAAGCTGACCAGCCCCAGGGCGCTCTGCATGCTGGCGGTGTTGGCGGCGGAGGCCATGCTGATGCCCTGTTCGCAGGCCACCAGGTTATTGTTGTCCCCGCCCTCTTTGGCGAAAACATAGACCATGCCGGCGGAGGCGTCGAACATGGCCCAGAACTGGGAGTCGGCGTTATGGTTGATGGCGCTGGTCAGGCTGCGGCCCATGTCCGCGTCGGCGGCGTTCATGCTGGTTATGGTTTTAGTGCTGTCCAGTTCAGCCGTGGCCGCGGCTGAACTCCCCCAGACATAAGCTTCGTTCCCTACGCAGACGGCGAAGGCGCTCATGTTCGTGCCGACAACGTTTGTGACGTTCACCGCGGCCGCGGCCGCGGCGCCGGCGGAGCCGAAGCGGATGCCCACGCGGCTCTGAGTGCCGGCGTTGACTTTGTTTATCAAATCTTGCAGGCTGTCGCCGGCGTTGACCCGGTACATGCCGGCCGTGTAACGGCCGTCCAGCAAGT
>JAISRV010000210.1 GCA_031273445.1 Candidatus Adiutrix sp.
GGCGAGCAGAATCCGGTCGAGATGCGGGCGCAGTTTGTTATAGCGTTTTTCGCCTTCGGCGATATAATGCCAACCGGGACCCTGAACGACGGCGACGGGAAAGGTTTCGCGCACGGCGGTGGGGCGGAAGTCATCGTTGAGGAGGAGCATTTCCACGTTGGCTTCACTGATCAGCAGCGTCACCCAGAAGGTGCGGTATTGCGCGGTTTTGGCGGTGCCGCCGACGCCGATGGCGCCTGTTTTTTCTTCAAGGTAGATGCCGGGCCTGACCGCCGGGGCCTCGCCGGCGTTTGCGGCGTCGTCTATTGTCTGGGAAGTCATGATGCGTCCTTGCGATTCTCATTTTAGCTTCGAGGCTTGGCCGGGCCGGCCCTCGCCAAGCAAAAAACGCGATTTTTGCTTGGCCTGCGACTTTGTCGGCCTCTCCGCCAGTCGCTTCGCTCCGTCGGCCCTATCGGGCCGACCTGGCGATTCTCATATTTAGCCTACTTATATTATACGCCATATGTATTTATCAGGCGAGAAAAATTTATGGAGACCCGTTTAGAGCAAACCCTGTCTGATCTTTTCGGCTTTCATTCTTTCCGGCCCGGGCAAAGGGAAATTGTCGAAGCCCTGATCGGGGGGCGCGACGTTTTTGCCGTTATGCCGACCGGCGGGGGGAAGTCGCTGTGTTACCAGTTGCCGGCCCGCCTTATGGAGGGAACCGCGGTGGTGGTCAGCCCTTTGATATCGCTGATGAAAGATCAGGTCGACGCGGCTTTGGCCAATGGACTCAGGGCCGGCGCGATCAACAGTTCGCTGACGGCCGGGGAGCGGGCCGCGACTTTTCGGTCTTTGCGCGCGGCCGAACTGGAGCTGCTCTACGTTTCGCCGGAGCGGCTTTTAATGCCGGACTTTCTGGGGGAACTCGAAGGCTGCCGCCTTTCTTTTTTCGCCATAGACGAAGCCCACTGCGTCTCTGAGTGGGGGCATGATTTCCGCCCCGACTACCTGGGCCTGTCGGAACTGGCGCGGCGCTTTCCGGGCCTGCCGCTGGCGGCCTTCACGGCCACGGCCACTTTGCGCGTGGCCGGAGACATAAGCGCCCGCCTGGGCCTGCGTTCGCCCTGCCGGGTCAGGGCTTCATTCAACCGGCCCAACCTCTTTTACCAGGTCTCGCCGCGGGAAGACTGGGAAAAGCAGTTGATGGAGTTTCTGACCAGACATCCCGGGGAGCCGGGCATAGTCTACCGCGCCGCCCGCAAAAGCGTGGAGGCGACCGCGGCCTTTTTGGCGCGGCGGGGCGTAGCCGCGCGGGCTTATCACGCGGGTCTGGACGACGAGACCAGGCGCGCGGCCCAGGATGATTTTCGGCACGACCGCTGCCAGGTGATTGTGGCCACGGTGGCCTTCGGCATGGGCATAGACAAATCAAACGTTCGTTTTGTAGTGCACGGCGACCTGCCCAAAAACCTGGAAAGCTATTATCAGGAGACCGGCCGGGCCGGGCGCGACCAGGAGCCGGCCCATTGCGCCCTGTTTTACGGCGGCCGGGAAATGGTTTTGTGGCGGCGCTTCGCCGAGGAAATTCCGGACCAGGCCCTGCGTGAAGCCGCTCTGGAGCAATTGCGCCGCATGATAGATTTCGCCTGCCGCGACGGCTGCCGCCGCCAAGCTCTCCTGGCCTATTTCGACGAAAAGATTGAAGGCGGCTGCGGGGCCTGCGACGTCTGCGCGGGCGAAGTGGAGCGGGTCGACGCCGCGAGGCCGGCCCGGATGGCCCTTTCGGCCATGGCCCGCACCGGCGGGCGTTTCGGCGCGCGCCATATAGAGGATATTCTGGTCGGCGCCGACACGGACAAGATCAGGCGGGCGGGGCACGACAAGCTGCCCACTTACGGCGTCGGCCGCGATTACGACCGCCGCTTCTGGCGCCGCCTGATAGGGGCTCTGGAGGAGCGGGGGCTGGCGGAACGCGCCGACGGCGACTACCCGACCCTGTCCGTCAGCCCCAGGGCCTGGCCGCTATTGCGGGGCGAAACCGCTTTTCATATGCTTAAGGCGGCCAGGCCCCAGGGGGGCCGCGGGGTCGGACGGGCCGAAGCCGGGGCGGCCGCTTTTTCCGGCGAACTTTTGGACAAGCTTAAAGCCGAGCGCCGCCGTCTGGCCAATGAAGCCGGGCTGGCCGCCTATATGATTTTTTCCGACCGCACTTTACGGGAAATAGCCGAGATGAAGCCGCGCGACCAAGCGTCGCTGCTCAAGGTCGCCGGGGTCGGGCGGCACAAGCTGGCCGTTTATGGCCAAACTTTTCTGGCCGTGGTCGAATCTTATTTTCAGAGCCGGGGGGAAGGCGGGCCCTCTTCGGCCGAACTGACCGGGCGGCTGCTGCGCGAGGGCCTGGGCCTGGCGGAGGCGGCCGAGGCGCGGGGTCTGACCCGCGGCACGATTTTGAAACATCTGGAAGAGCTGGCCGGCGCGGGCTGGGATTTCCCGGCGGAACAATTCATCTCGCCCGGGCGGCTGGAGGAAATAGGCCGGGCTTTCGAGGCGGCCGAAGCCTCCGGCGCGGACGGCGGCTTCAGCCGCTTGCGTCCGGTGGTGGAGGCTTCATCCGGCGGCATCACCTATGAGGAGGCTCGCCTGGCGCGTCTTTTTCTACGGGGGCGATATATATCGTCAACTAGGCAGTTGCCAAAAAACGACGAGTGATATATATTGATAACCGGGTTTTATGCTCTTCCTCCGCATTAGACCCCTCCTCCGCATAATCCAGAGCAGGACGCGGCGCGGTCGGCCTTTCCCGCGCGATGGCCGGACGTCGTCTTTTATTCGGAAAACCCGTCGCCGCGGATAGCGTCCCGAGCGTTGAAAGTGAATAAAAAATCGTGACTGCCGCCAAAAAAACGGCCCAGCCGGGCGTAGGCGCCTGGGCTTCCGCCGAGGGAAAAGGGTTGGAGGCCGAGCCTCGCGCCTACCTGCGAATGGCCGCGATCCTGAAAAAGCGCATTCTGGACGGCGGCTGCAAATGCGGCGACAAGCTCCCTGCCGAAGCGGCCCTGAGCCGTGAATACGGCTTGGCCCTCATGACTGTGCGGCAGGCGGTGGGGGTGCTGGCCGAGCAGGGCCTGGTGGAGCGGGTGCCCGGACGCGGCACTTACGTGCGCGAGTTGAGCTGGAGCCGGGCGCCGTTTTATATAGACGGGCTGGTGGAGGCGGTCAGGTCCAGCCAGGCCAGGGTCACCATCATAAAATCGGAAGTACGCAAAGCCAATGCACAAGTGGCCGCGCGCCTGGGTTTGGAGCTAGGCGACTCGGTAATTTTTCTCCGTCGCCACGTCAAACGCGAGGAAGAGACTCTTCTGGTGCAGGAGGGCTATCTGCTGCTTGACCCGCTCCGTCCGGTGGTGGAGGCGGAACTGGAGGCCACCTACCTCACCGGCCTTTTCACCGGCAGCGGCGAGGGCCTCATCAAAAAGGCCGTTCTTTCCATCACCCCGGTGGTGTTGTCGAAAGGAGACGCGCTGGTTTTGGGGCGTGAAGCCGGCGCCGCGGCCTTCAACCTGGAATATTGTTTTTATGACGCGGCTCTGGCCCCGCTGGCCACCGGCCGCTTTGTGACCTCTGAAAATCAGCTCAAACTTGTGGCCCAAACCGGCCTGAGTGGTTGAGGCCGGCGGCCCGGCCAGCTCCAGCGGAGCTGTGGAGTGTTATGACGGCGTTTTTATCTTCCAAATATTCGGCCTACGGCCCGGCAGGACCAACATGAAACCTTCGCCGCAAATTCAGCCGCCGCCAGGTTGGGGCCTGGAGCAGGAAAATAAACCTTCGCCGCCCGGCCAGGGCTTGAAGCCGGAAAACAAACCTTTGAAGCTGGACAAGTTGCGCAAGCTGATCGTGGCCTTAAATGAGGTGGGGGCTTTGCGGGAAGTGTCGGACCTGTTGCACGACGGCGTGAGCCCGCATGATATTTTACAGTGCTTCCAGTTGTCTCTGGCTGAAATCGGCGAGATGTACCAGCGCCGCGAATATTATGTGGCCGGTCTGATTTTGTCGGGAGAAATCATGCGTCAGTCCATGCGTCTTCTGATGCCGCGCCTGGTCAGGGAGGGCGGCGGCGGCCGTTCCGGCCTGATTATTCTGGGCACGATTGAAGGCGACATTCATGAACTGGGCAAAAACATAGCCTCGTATTTTCTGGAAGCTTACGGCTTTGAAGTCGTCGATCTGGGCGTCGATGTCCCGCCCCGCGTTTTTTTAAAGGAAATCCTGCAACGGGAGCCGGACGCCGTGGGCGTATCTCTGCTTTTGACCAGCTGTCTGGCGCCCCTTAAACGGCTGGTGCATCTTGTGCACGAGACTTATCACGGTCGGGCGGCGCCTCCGATTTTCGTAGGGGGCTTTCTGGCGGCCGGCCCGGGCGAAAACAGCGCCGCCCTGGCCGAGGCCGCCCGGGCTCTGGGGGTCGACCATATTGTCCGCGACGCTTTCGAAACCCTGAATCTCTGCCTCCAGCTGGTCCGCGACCGGTCTGAAGAGTCTCCGAAAACGGAACCGGGCCTGGAAGCCGCTTCCTGAAGGTTTTTGCGTTGCCGGCCGCCGGTGTTGTTGACTTGCGGCCTGTTTTAAGGTATATACTGGCACAGGCTGCGGCGAAGACGCGGTTTTGACGAGCGGAGAGGTACCGAAGTGGCCGTAACGGGGGCGACTCGAAATCGTCTTGTCGGCGAGAGCCGGCACGTGGGTTCGAATCCCACCCTCTCCGCCAGACCATAGTTTCACCCTCGTCTCATACAGGCTCAAATCATGAATAAAATAAGTGATTTGGGCCTTTTCTTCGTCCACTGTCGCCTCAAGAAGTCTATTGACAGCTATCTTTTTTGCGGAACTGACCAAAGGCCATCGCCTGACGATCGCCGGCGCGATGCTGGCGGCGGCCGTCATCTGGACGATCGCGGACATGGCCCTGCCCTTAATCGTTAGGGTTCTGACCCGAAACGCGGGCTTGACCGGGCTGGCTTCCCTGCCGCCCCTGATCCTGTCTCGGGCCTTTATGTGCGTCATGATCGCCGTAATCTATTACGGCTTAAGGGCGAACGAAGAAGGCGCGGCCGTCGACAGCCTGACTGACGTCTTCGATTAGAGGGAATTTTTGTTCGATGACATATAGACAAATATGAGCGATAAGATTATAATAAAACAATCAATATGGGAGGGGAAAATGATCGTTACATCCACTGAATTTAAGATCAACCTTGGCAAATACCTTGATCTGGTCGACCGGGAAGAAATAATCAT
>JAISRV010000247.1 GCA_031273445.1 Candidatus Adiutrix sp.
GGATCACGCTGCTCCGCCTTTTCCCGCCCCGGCCTCTGATCCGTCAGAAGTCCCGCCGGCAGGTCATGGCAGCGGCCGTTTTGATCCAGCCAGCTTTTGCCGCCCATGGCTTTGCAAAAATCCGGGGCCTGTATCCACATCGCGCCGATGCTGTCGCCCCGGCAGCCTTGGGCCTGGAAACAGTTGCCCCGGTCATAGGGCTTCCTCCGCGCCGCCGTCGGTCCGCTGCTGGTCGTGACCATCGTCTCCTCCAAGCGCGGCCCCCAGGTCGGCGCCGGCGCGGCCGCCAGCCAAACGGCCAGCCCCAAGCAATAAATTAACATTGTTTCTCCTTTGAGCGCGGACGCTTAAAAACTCTCGTTTCAATTGATTTATGATTTATTTATTTCAGGTCAAATAATTTGCCTGAAATTACATATATATTAGCACAAAATTCCGATAAAAATTACATTTTGCATTATGACCGCCAAGCAACAACGGCCGGCCTCGAAAAATTTCCTGTCTTGCCCTGTCCAGGCGCTTCAGGATATGAATTTTTCAGCGCGGTTCATAAGCGTTTTCCTTTTTTTCTATTTTTTATCTACTTTAGACATATTTTTCTCTTTTTTCCACAACTTTAGCCCGCGGTTCTTCTTCTTGCGGCGCCCTTGAAGATTATATTATAAATATATATTTGTAATAATTAAAAAAATATTATCCATAAAATCAAGCCGCTTTTTTTTTGATTTTGGCCCGATACTTGCCCTGTCATTCTACAGCAAACTTTTAAATTAGCCCGGACTTAAAGTCCCAGACCGATCTTTTCAGCCGCCAGCCCTTTGCCGGCGGGAACTCCGCCGGGGCTAAAGCACTCGCCGGCCGGAAAAACTTAAAATTTAAGAGGTGACTTAAATGAGCGCTAAAGACGACAGTTACGCCAAGGGCACAGGGCAGATAGACTGGACGATTTTTTTGCCCGCCTTTCTGGTTATTATGGCCATAACCATCCCCCTGGCTTCCAATCCCACGCTGGGCAAAGACATAGTCAACGCCTCACTCTCCTTCGTCACCGACAAGTTCGGCTGGCTGGCCGTGCTGTCCGCCGCCGTCAGCGTCGGCTTCCTTTTGTGGCTGGGTCTGAGCCCCTATGGCCGCATTGTGCTGGGCAAACCGGGGGAGAAGCCGGAATTCACCACTTTCAGCTGGGCGAGCATGCTTTTCTGCGCCGGCATCGGCAGCAGCGCCGTCATCTGGGGCATCGCCGAGCCCATCTTTTACATCGACGGGCCGCCCCTGGGTCTTGAACCACGCTCCGTGGCCGCTTTCAGCCTCGCCGGCGCCGTGCCCATCTTCCATTGGGGCATAACCGGCTGGGCCATTTACACCGTGGTCACTGTGGCCATCGCCTATTCCATCTATGTCCGCGGTTATAATGTGCAGCGCACCACCCAGGCCTGCGTGCCGGTGCTGGGCAAACATGTCTCCGGCCCTTTGGGCAAGATCATCGAAATTTTCATCTGCATAGCCACCATCGGCGGTTACGGCACCTCGCTGGGCCTGGGGGTGCCTTTCGTCGCCACCTTCGTCAGCAAATTCCTGGGCATTGAGCCGACCGTGGGCGTGAGCGCCGCGGTTCTCGTCGCCTGGACGGCCATCTTCGCCGTCAGCGTCTATTTCGGCCTGGAGAGAGGCATTCAACGCCTGACCCAGTTCAACGTCTATCTGGCCATCTTCATTCTGCTCTTCATCCTGGTCTGCGGGCCGACCCTGTTCATCCTGGACGCCATGGTCAACAACATCGGCCAGCTGTTCGGCAATTTCATCGCCCTGAGCTTCTCCATGGAACCTTATAACCTCAAAATCGTCGCCGACGAGGCCACCGGAGCCGTCGCCTCCGTCGACCGCACCGGCGGCTTTCCCCAATGGTGGTCGGTTTTCTACTGGTTCTGGTACCTGGAGCTGGCCCCCATTTCAGCTCTTTTCATCGCCCGCATTTCCCGGGGCCGCACCATCCGCGAGCTGGCCCTGGGAGTGATCTTCTACGGCACTCTGGGCGTTTTCATCCTGATGAGCATCCTGGGCGCTTACAGTCTCTATCTTCAGAAGACCGGCCTGATGGATGTGGCCAAAGTTCTGGCCGACACCAACTCCGGCGTCACCGCGGCCACGGTCATGTTCACTCTGCCCTGGCCGAACCTGATGGCGCCGCTCTACGCCATTCTGGCTCTCGTCTTCCTGGCCACCACTCTGGACTCGTCGGCTTACGCGCTGGCCGCCATGTGCACCAAGCAGGTCAGCGGCTATGAACAGCCGACCCGTTCTTTCCGGTTCGTCTGGGCCGTCATCATCGGCGGTTTCGCCATCGGCATTCTGGTGACCGCCGGGGCCGAACCCCTGCGCACAATCCAGAGTTCCGCGGTGGTGCTGGGTCTTCCCACCATCATCATCTGGTTCATCTGCCTGATCAGCGTGATAAAATACGTGCGGCAGGACTTCAAAGACCGCCTGGTGCCGAAACTGGAATATAAGTGAAGAAAAACAAACTGTTTGATAGGGGCGGCGGTTCTTCTGAAAGGTTCTCAGCCCCCGGCCGACCAGACCCAGACCAGCGAGCCGGCCGTGCCCAGAGCCAGGCTCGC
>JAISRV010000259.1 GCA_031273445.1 Candidatus Adiutrix sp.
GCCGGAATTCGTCGAAAACCAGAAAACCCTCTTGAATATCGAAAATCTGCGGCGGCTGACCGAAATAGCCTACATTTCCAATGACCGGCTGACCCGCCGCGACGCGCGCATCAGCGCCCGGGCCCTGGCGGCGGAATCCATTTTCGCCTCCGACAATACCTTTCGCGCCGACGCCTTGAAAATCTCGGGCGAAATCACCAACCTGGTTCGGGCTAGGGACAATATCGAAAACCTGGAAAAGCGGATGATCGAAACGGCGGCGCAATATTTGGCCGCTTTGGAGCAATTGGCCGCCAGCGTCGCCGACCCCGAGGGCGCGCGCCGGATGTTCGGGCTGTTTTTCAACCACAGCCTGAGCGGCCGGCCGGCGGCGCTGGCGCTGGATGAAGAGAAGTTTTCCGAATTCAGGCAGGCTCATCTGGAGACCCTGGGCGAACTCCGCCGCCGGGCCGCCGGGGCGCCGCCGAGCGAGGACGACGAGTTAAACGGCTTTTTGCGGACGCTGGAAACTTCCTTTGAATTTTACGCCGAACAGGCCGCGGAGATAAAGCTCGAACAGGCCAGGGCCAAAGAGTCCTGGTCAGACATAGACATGACGCTCAAAGTCATGCGGGAAAGAGTCCGCCTGGGCTCCGAACACTCCATCAACAGCGCTTTGACTTCCATAAAAGAAGCCGCCGGCGTCACCGCCCTGACCACCTATTGCATCTTCGGGCTGATGACGGCGGCCATACTGATCTACTTTTTCGTCGTCCACATTTACATCACCAAGCCCCTGCGCTGGACTTCCAACAAGCTCAAACAGATACAGGCCGGCCAGCTCCATTCCAAACTCCCCCCCATCCATATCGCGGAAATAGCGACTATCGCCGCTCTTCTGGACCGCTTTACCGACCAACTGGCCGCCCTGTATCAGCAGGCCAACCAGTTGGAGGAAGAATCGGCCCGGAAGAATGAGCTTGAGGAAATCATGCGGGCGGTCTTCAACGCCTCCCTTGACGGCTACATCGTCTGGAGCGGCGACCGTGTGGAGCAGGTCAGTTCCGGGGCCTTAAACTTGCTGGGGCTGGCGGGCGACGGCGAAGTCATCGGCGATTACGCCCCCTTCGGCCTGGCCAACGACCATTTGGCGGAAGTGCTCCCCAGGGCGCTCGCCGAAGGGCGCGTACGCGAAGAACTGACCCTCGTGGCCGGAACCGGCGAACCCGTGCCCTGCGAAGTGACGCACCTGCCGCTGGCCTTTCGCGAAGAGGCCAGTCTTTTAAGCTATATCCGCGATTTGAGAGTTCAGAAGAAAAACGAGGCGGCCCTGCGGGAGGCCAAAGAACAGGCCGAAGCGGGCGGCCGCGCCAAAAGCGAATTTCTGGCCAATATGAGCCACGAAATCAGGACGCCCATGAACGCCGTTTTGGGCCTGACGCGCCTTTTGCAGGACACCAGGCTCGACGACCAGCAAAGCGAGTATCTGGCGCGGGTCGAGGATTCGGCCGAAGGTCTTTTGCGCATCATTAACGATATTCTGGATTTCTCCAAAATAGAAGCCGGCCGGCTGGAGATGGAGGAAACCGGCTTTACGCTGGAGGAGATTCTTGAGTCCGTCGTCAACTTCAACAGCCACGCGGCCGGTCAGAAGGGCCTGAAGCTGGCCATGGCCGTGCCCCCCGGGGCTGACATGGTTTTGAACGGGGACCCGGTCAGGCTGAAGCAGATTTTAAACAACCTGGTCAGCAACGCCGTCAAGTTCACGCCCGCGGGTTCCGTCTCTATTTCCGTCTCCGCCCTGAGTCCGGCGGAAAACCAGGCGGCCGACCTGGCCTGGTTCCAGTTTTCAGTCAGGGACACAGGCATAGGTTTGACGCCCGAACAGAGGGATAAATTGTTTTCGGCTTTCACCCAGGCCGACGCTTCCACCACCAGAAAATACGGCGGCACCGGCCTGGGGCTGACCATATCCAAGCGCCTGGTCGAAATGATGGGCGGCAGAATATGGTGCGAAAGCCGCCCGAACGAAGGCAGCCTCTTTGCCTTCACGGCCGGATTCGGCCTGGCCCAGGCCCAGGCCCAGGCGCCGAACCTCGACGGCAAGGCTAAAGCCGCCTCTCGGGCCGTCAAAGGAGATCCCGCCGCCTTGGCGGACAACATCAAAGGCGCCCGGATTCTTCTGGCCGAAGACAATGAGGTCAATCAGCTGGTGGCCAGAAAGATCATGGAAAAAGCCGGGCTGGTCGTCAAAATCGCCAATAACGGGCTGGAAGCCCTGGCCATGCTCGAAGACGAGCCCTTCGACATGGTCTTAATGGATATCCAAATGCCGGAACTCGACGGGCTGGGCGCCGCCCGGCGCCTGAGGGCCGACCCCAGGTTCGCGAACCTCCCGGTCGTGGCCATGACCGCCCACGCCATGAGCGGCGACCGCGAGCTCAGCCTGGCGGCCGGGATGAACGACCACATCACCAAACCCATCGACCTGCCCGAACTCTTTGAGGCCCTGGCCCGGTGGATACCGCCGAAAAACGCCGCACCGTCCGTTAGCCCGCCCCGCCTCAAAGCCTGACGGCGGTCAGGGTCGTCATCTGGCCTATAAAAGGGTCGCCCGCCGGCCACTTAGCCCGCCCCGCCTCAAAGCCTGACGGCGGTCAGGGTCGTCATCTGGCCGATAAAAGGGTCGCCCGCCGGCCACTGGGCCGCGTCGAGCGCCCGCGGCCGGCTGAAGCCCGCGCGGGCGAAAAGCCGCTCATAGTCTTTCAGGGCGTAGCCCGTCAGGGCGGAGCGAAACTCCCGCACTTCGGCTCGGCCGGGGTCGATGATGTAATAGCGCGTGACGGCGACGGCGGCGGCCTCGTCCCAGAAATTTTCCTGGAGACAGAGGTGGGGCCGGGGCGACAGGATGCCGGCCTCCGCTTCGCAGCTCCACCACGAGGCCGGCGCCAGGCCCGCCTCTTTGACGGCCTTGAAGGTGTGGCCTTCCAGAATGAAGAGGCCGCCGGGTTTGAGCCTTTGCGCGGCCGCGGCCAAAAGGCCCGCCGCCTCCTCCCTGGCGAAGGCGTTGAACTCGCCGAAGACGAACATCACGCAGTCATATTGGTCTTCGTCCCGATAGAGGCGGATGTCGCTCAGCACATATCGCGCCGGCAGCCCCTCGGCTTCGGCCCGGGTTCGCGCATAGGCCACGGAGGCCGGGGAAAAGTCGACGCCCACGCATTGATGCCCCCGTTCCGCCAGAAGGTGGGTATACAAACCCGGCCCGCAGGCCAGGTCCAGGATACGGCTGGAACCGGGACCCAGGTTGGCGGCGATCCAATCCGCCTGCCGGCCGATGAGGTCGGCGCGCCGGCTGGCCCAGTCATGATCCTGCGACAGGTGGTTGGCCAGCATCCTGCGGCTGAATTCAGGATCGTCCCAGGGAATTTTCTCCCCGTCCGCCCCGGGCCGGGCCGGGCTGACCCGTCTGATGATGTCCATGATTTTCATAGAACCCGCGCCTTCACAGGACGCCAAAGAGCATCCGTTCACTCCGCCCCGTCGCGGACGTAAAGGCGGGGCACGCGCCAGAGGGAGGCATTAAAAACTCTTGACGATATCCCTGTCGGGTGTGGATTGTCGCTGACGATGCATTGCAAATTTTGGAGGTGCGCTATGTTGGCGCACATGAAAAGGCAGACTACCGGCGACTCGGTTGAGATACTTCTCAAGGTTCCCAAAGAAAACGCCAGACAAGTTGAAGAGGCGATAGCCGGCATTTTCGCTTTGTCCGGACATAAGCTCCGCCATGTGAACTGCGAAGGCGAAGAATTAATCCCCGCCGACGAAGTTTTTCCTGACGCCAAGCCGGGTGATATGGTTAAAGGCTTACGAGTACGGGAAGGCATTACCCAAAAGCAGATGGCTGAAAAGTTGGGCGTACGCCAGCGCCACATATCCGAAATGGAAAAAAACGTCCGGCCGATTACCTTGGAGATGGCCAAGCGCATCGGCGAAACTTTTGACATTTCGTACAAGATTTTTCTGTAAAACCGGGACAATCCATCCCCCCTTGACGTTGTCGCTATAATTCGGCGCCCTTCCATCATGAACAGTAAGCGCCGAAAAACCGTTCAATCCGCTTCGGCGCGGACGTAAAGGCGGCCTGGAAGCGATTATTACATATTTCGCCGCTCAGGGCAAGGACAAGACGACGGGTCGTTGACAGGACAAGGCGGGTCGGCGGGCCGGCGATCCGGGCCGAAGCCAGGGCCGGAGCATTTTGAAGAGGCCTGTCGCGGCCGAAAAAAGCAGCCGCTTTTTCTGATTTAAGAAGAAGGCGACTCCAGCGCCACGTTCCGGCGGAACCAGTCGGCTTTGGCCAGAAACAGGATCAGCGACAGGGCGGCGGCCAGGCCGCCGACGGCCGCCGACACGTTATAGCTCAATTCCAGGCCTTCTTCGGCCACGCAAATATAGGCGAAAACCACGGCGGTCATAAAGACGGCCGGCAGGCTCGCCAGCCAGTGGCAGCCGCCGCGCTTGACGATATAGGCGGCGGCGGCCCACAAGGCCACGGCGGCCAGAGTCTGGTTGGCCCAGCCGAAATAACGCCAGATGATCTCGAAGTCGATCTGGGACAGAATGGCGCCGATCACGAACAAAGGCAGAGCGATCAGGAGCCGCGGGCCGGGCTTGTTCTGCGCGAGGCCGGTGAAATCGGCCGCTATCAGGCGGGCCGCGCGGAAGGCCGTGTCGCCGGAGGTTATGGGCAGAACCACGACCCCCAATATGGCCAGAAGGCCGCCCGCCGGGCCCAGAAGCGTGAGACAGACCGTGCCCACCACATTGGCCGGGCCGCCCTGCCCCAAAGCGGCCAGAAGTTCCGGCCCGCTCTGATAAAAGGTCATGCCGGCCGTGGCCCAGATGAGGCCGATGACCCCTTCGGCGATCATGGCCCCGTAGAAGACGGCGCGGCCGTGCCTTTCAGCGGCCAGACAGCGCGACATCAGCGGCGACTGGGTGGCGTGAAAGCCGCTTAAGGCCCCGCAGGCGATGGTGACGAACATCAGCGGCCACATCGGCAGATTTTGCGGATGCTGATTGCCCCACAGGCCGGTTCCTTCCAACGGAACCCAGTTATAGAAAAGGTAGTTTTCGAAAATAAGCCCTCCGGCCACGCCGAAGGCCATGATCAGCAGAATGGCGGCAAAAAGCGGATAGAGGCGGGCGATGATGAGGTCGATGGGAAGAATCGTCGCCAGAAAATAATAGATGAAAATGAGGACGACCCAGAAATTTTTGTCCAGCCGCTCCGGCGTGAGATGGGCCAGAAGCCCGGCCGGGGCGGTGACGAAAACCACGCCCACCAAAAGCAGCAGAATCAGGGAAAACCAGCGCATAAACTGCTTGAAAAAATTGCCCAGCGCGTAACCCGCCACGTCGGGCAGGGATTTGCCGTTGTAGCGCACGCTCATCATGCCGGAGAAATAGTCGTGCACGCCGCCGGCGAAGATGGCGCCGATGACGATCCACAAAAGAGCGCTCGGCCCGTAAAGGGCCCCCAAGATGGGCCCGAAAACCGGGCCGACGCCGGCGATGTTCAGAAGCTGGATCAGGCCGACCCGCCATGAAGGCAGCTTGATGTAGTCGACTCCGTCAGTCATGACGCAGGCCGGGGTAGGCCGGTCGTAGTCGGCCCCGAACGCTTTTTCAACCACCCGGCTGTAAAACATATAGCCGGCCAGGAGCGCGGCCACGGCCAAAAAGAAATACACGAAAGTCGGCATGGGCTCTCCAAAAGCGGGCGGGCGGTTTATTTTCCGTTCAATCCGCCCCGCCCCGGACGTAAAGGCGGGGCACGCGCTTGCCGACCATGCAGACGATTTCGTAGTTGATGGTCCCCAGGCGGGCGG
>JAISRV010000263.1 GCA_031273445.1 Candidatus Adiutrix sp.
TCCTTCTTCAGCTCCTTGCCCAGAAAAATCTGCGGTATTTTGCTGAAAGTTTCCTTGATCACCGACACGGGGTTAGCCATCAGAAAGGCGCCGAAGGCCGCCCCGCAGATAATGATGACTTCATTGGGCTGCCAAAGCACGGCCAGAACGCCGTGATGCATCAGGTAGCCGGCCATAACGCAGCCGATGACCGTTACGAAACCTATTATGGGAACCATACTCAAACTCCGGATTTCAAGTCCGCCGAATAGAGGGCTTGCCCGCCCTAAAATTAAGAAGCGCCGGGCCTCGACAGATAGCCTTGACCTAATTGATCGGCGAAAATGAACATTTTATTAAGCAAATTCAACGTCGCGAAGTCTTTTTATTTGATGTTGAGGCGGATGTTTTCGGCGACGAAGGGCAGATGGGTCAAGTCGGCGGTAGGGCCGGGCTTGAAAGGTATTTCCGACTTTTCGACGCGGGGGATAATGTGCATGTGCCAGTGGCCGACGGCCTGCCCGGCCGCTTCGCCGTTATTCTGCAAAAGGTTGAAGGCGGAGCGCCCCAGGCCGGTCATGGCGGCGGCGGCGAGCTTTTTAGCCAGTGGCAGAGCCTTGGCCAGAATTTTGTCGGGCATATCTTCCAAACGCTCATAGTGTTCCCTGGCGACAATCAAAAAGTGCCCCTCCGTCTGGGGAGCTATATCCATAAAAGCAATGAAGTCGTCGTCCTCATAGACCCTGATGGAAGGAATGCGGCCGGCCGCAATTTGGCAGAAAACGCACCTGTCCGCTGATTTGCCCGCTTCAGTCATGGTTCACCTTCCGGCGGCCCCGGGGCCGCTGTCGATAAATTATAATGCCCTTTGAGGCGAAAGCCGCTTTCTTAATCATAAGCCATTTAAGCAACGCATGCAACCCAGGGCAAAAGCCCTGGGTAAGGGATAATTCTTGGGCGGACAAGCACAGCCGCAGCCGGCGCCAAATCGCTAAACGGGAATATGTGAGCAAAGCTGAAGAAATCAAGGCTCTAAGAGAGAGGGAGATGGTTTTCTAACCTGTTTGTGGCCGTTATCTTTAATGTTTCTAAAAAACCTTGTCAAGTTTGACAGTTTCTTCGCCTCCATCGCTTCGGCTATTGAGCGGCGCTTTGCCTTTTATTTTTCCCCAACGCTTTTCGCCATAAAACAATGAAAGCCAGATTGGCTATCAAGCTGAGACCCAGGGCTATCTTCAGCGGATCCGGGCCTTCGGCCGAGGCCCCGCCCCTGGCCAATGGAACTTCAGGCCGAGCTAAATCAGACCTTGACGAAACCGCGGCGCCGGGCGGCGCGGAAACATTTTCCGGATTCAGTTGATCGGCGGCGACTTCCACTTCTCCCTGGCTTAAATGGCCCTGGCCGTCGGCGGCTGAGAACGACCATATCCCGGGGACATCCGGCTTGAACACAAAGAACCCGTTGCGGTCGCTGCGCCCTTTTTGGTGGGGAATCCCGGCCTCGGCCGGCGAAAAAATCTGCACTTCACTATAAGCCATCGGGGTTTGGTCGGCATAATAAAAAGACAGGACCACCGAAAAAGCGCTTTCCTGACTCCAGCCAGAGCCGTGAGCCCAGACTTCGGCGGCCGCGCCTAAATGGACGACCGCGGCCAGCGTCAAGGCCAGCATCGGTCGGGAGTAACGGTTCATGTCAATCTCCTAAAGGCCCCGCTTTCAATGAATTTCAGAATCATCGCGAAGCGGGGCTGGTTGTTTATTTAACTTCGAACATCAGGATGGCCATGGTGTTGTAGTCCACATCGCCCGGCAGCTTGACCGTGTGACGAGCTCTGATAAGCCACAGTCCGGGGGCGGAAAATTTAACCTTGGGTTCGGCTTCAGTGCTTTCGGTATAGAAGGCGAAGGTCATCATTTCCCCGGAAAAGTCAGTGTAAGTGGCGTATATGGGAGTGACGAGGGGTTTGCCGTCATAAACGGCCTTGACTCTGATCTCGCCGCCGACCTTAAGTCCGGCCGGATTATCCAGGGGAATGATCTCGAACAGATGGCCCAAGGGTTTGGCGAAGGTTTCATCGTTCGGCGACGGATTCAGCAGCAGTTTGACGAATTTTTCAGTTTTGCTGGTGGATATGATTTGAGCGGCCTTTTCCGGGCCCACATCAGCCTTTGTTCCGGGAACGTAGCCATCCGGAGTCACGCTCCAGGTCTGGGCCAGACGATGACCGGCTATCCAGGCGGTTCCATCGGCGGGCATGACGAATTCAGCCATCAGATCCAACGCGTCTTTGTCCGGGTTTTCCCGAATCTCCAAGTTGACGGTCTGACCATTCTGAATCAGTTGAGCGGCGGCGTCCTGAACCGCTTCGGCCTCCTCGCTGCGATTGAAATAATGAGTGGCCATCAGTTCAATCTTAACTTTGTCGCCTTTTTTAGGCGCGGAAGGGGCGGCTTTGAGCAGCCATTCATGGGCCTGAGCCGGAACAGTCAGCGACAGCAACAACAAGGCCAGAACAAAAACAAACCTGCAGCGCATGAAAACTCTCCTTTGAAAGGTTTATTATGAATATGAACGCCCATTGTCGTCCAAATATAAAAGGCCGATATCCATTTTAAAAAACGGATGCCGGCCTTCATGACCCTACGCTTCAATTCATTTTCAGCGTTGGTTTTATAGTACAAATTTCTCGGACGGATGTCAATTCGAGAATGCGTTTTGTGTAGGGAGCAAGTAAAATGTCCGCAATAAGAGCACGCGAGTTGTCCGATCTATGAAGAACCAGCGCGGCGCTTTGCCTTTGACCGGAAGTTCCCCCCATAAGTCAACGACTTTGTCCCGATAAGGCTTCTTTCTGATCAACATAGCCGGACCTATATTATTTGGGCTGCCAGTAGGAACTCAGAATCGGGGCCAGAGCTTCCTCCTGCTCAGTCGTCCAGCCGCCGTCCGCCCCGGCCGGGGCGCCGAACACGGCCAAGG
>JAISRV010000390.1 GCA_031273445.1 Candidatus Adiutrix sp.
TGAAGAATTGTAGCCGGAACAGCGGCGGAGGTCAAGCGAGCGGAGGCGGCCGGGCGACCGGCGTCAAGGCCGGGCGAGACTGAGGCCGGCCGGCTTTGTTCCGGCGGCCGAGCTGATGAAATCTTCTCCAAGCCGCCCGATTTCAGGCCATAACTCGCTTCGCTCAGACAAATGGCCTGAAATCAGGCGTCTTTCCGAAGAATTCACCCGCCCGCCCGCTTGCCGTCATCTGAGGCGCTCCGGCCAAAAGCGCGGTTTTGGCCGGAGCTTTGTTTTGCGGCCTGGCCGCAAGCGGCGTCGCCTCATGTCGACCGGAGCGGCCCCAGCGCCGGCCCCGGCCGACCAGGAGCCGCTAGCCGACCAGGCCCCTGCGGATCGGATGCGGAGCATCCGGGGTCCAGGGCTTTGCCCTGGTTAGACGAAGAGGGAGCTGACGGAGTCTTTTTGATTGATGCGGCGAATGGCTTCGCCCAGGAGGGGGGCCACGCTGCGAACCTTTATTTTGCCGGAGTTTTGGGCCCGTTCGGTCAGGGGAATGGTGTTGGTGACCACTACGCGCGACAGCACGGAATTTTCGATGCGGTCCAGCGCCGGCCCGGAGAAGACGGCGTGGCTGGCGCAGGCCTGCACCCCGACGGCGCCCAGGTCCATAATGACCTGGGCGGCCTGGGTCAGGGTGCCCGCGGTGTCGACCATATCGTCTATGATCACGGCGAGCCTGCCTTTGACTTCGCCGACTATGTTCATGGCTTTGGCCACGTTGGGCCCCTCGCGCCGTTTGTCGACGATGGCTATGGGCGCGCCCAGATGGCGGGCGAAATAGCGGGTTCTCTCAACGCCGCCGGCATCGGGCGAAACCAGCACCAGATCGTCCTGACTCATGCCGCGCAAGTGTTCCAGAAGCACCGGCGCCGCGTAGAGATGATCGACGGGGATATTGAAGAAGCCCTGGATTTGGCCGGCGTGAAGGTCCATGCTCAAAACGCGGCTGGCCCCGGCCGTGGTGATCAGGTCGGCCGCCAGTTTGGCCGAAATCGGCACCCGGGGCGCGGCTTTGCGGTCCTGGCGGGCATAACCGTAATAGGGGATGACCGCGTTTATGCAACTGGCGGAGGCCCGCTTCAGGGCGTCGATGATCAGAAGCAGCTCCATCAGGTTGTCGTTGACCGGGGCGCAGGTGGACTGGATGACGTAAATATCCCGCCCGCGCATGTTTTCGCCCAATTCCACCATGATCTCGCCGTCGGAAAAACGGCGCGCTTTGGTCAGGCTCAGCGGCTGCCCCAGATATTCGGATATTTCTTTAGCCAGGGCCGGGTTGGAGTTGCCGGTTATCAGCATTATGTCGTTGCGCATGGTCGCTCCCGCACTTAAGGAATCAGTCGGAACTTCAAGGGGGCTCGTCCGGGAAGCCGAAAGCGGCAAAACCACGGTCCGGCCGTGGTTTAGGCTTTTATTTATTTTTATAGACCCAGCTATTAAACATCGCGAGGCCTCGACGACAAAAATATTGTGATTTCGGGCTTTGACGAAATCACGCTGTCTATTCGGCGAGTCAATATTCTCCGGCCCGCGTCGGGCCTGAGGGGCAAAAATATAAAGTGGCTGGGGCGGAAGGACTCGAACCTTCGAATACAGGATCCAAAAACCTGGGTCTTAACCACTTGACGACGCCCCAATATTCCGATGCCGCCGGAAGCTCGTCGCCCTGAAAGCTCAGCGCCGGCCGCGCTATAATATCGAAGTTTTCCACAACCGCCAGCCCCGGCGTTCGGCGGCCAGAATCGCCCTTATGGCTGCTGACTCGGGGCCGTACAGCCAGAAAGTCGGCCCGCTGCCGGACATGCCTCCGGTCAGACCTGAATCGGCCGCCAGAGCGGACATTTCAGCTAAACGAGGGTTCAGCCTGAGGGCGGGAGCCAATAAGTCGTTTTCTCCGGGCGCGGGCGGCCCGGATAATGGCCCAAGATTATTACCTGGCGGCTTATTTGTCAACCCCAAATTTTGAAATACCCGGCCTGTCGAGAGTTGAAAGCCGGGGTTAAGAAGCAGTATGCGGCGGCCGCTGAAAGCCGCGTATTCCGGCGGCGGCTCGGCGAGTTTTTCGCCGACGCCGCGCGCCCGGGCCATATTTCTATGGTCGATAAAAAAAGGCACATCCGCGCCCAGGGCCAGGCCCGCGGCCAGGAGCCCGCCCACGGGCAGGGGTCTTGGGGCCAGGCTGTTCAAGGCCGTCAGCACGGCCGCGCCATCGGACGAGCCGCCGCCCAACCCGGCCCCCAGGGGGATGTTTTTAGTCAGGAAAATCCGCGCCGCGCCTTGCGGCCAGCCCGTCATGGCCCTGAATTTTCGCACGGCCCGCAGGGCCAGATTCTCCGGGCCGCAAAAATCGGTCGGAAAACCGCCGGGCGGGTCGCCCGCGGCCGTGAGGCGGTCGTCGCCCTTCCCGTCGCCGATCTCCAGCCGGAGGCGGTCGGCCAGTTCGAGCTTGGCCATGACGGCGTCAAGCTCATGATACCCGTCGGGCCGTTTTCCGGCGA
>JAISRV010000403.1 GCA_031273445.1 Candidatus Adiutrix sp.
GTTCAGTATTTTAGCCGTCAGGCGGCCAAGGTCATCTGAGACGCAATCCATCAGCGACAGGCCCAGGGTAATGGCCCGGACGTCGAGGTGTTCGTTCTTCAGCATCTCCAGGGTGCTGATTACTTCGCGGTCTGTGAGCATCTTTAGTTTAACCTTTTGGCCGATTAAAGGCCTGTTTGCGGCTACAGCCGGTGAATGGCCTCGAAAATATCTCGATGCTGCAGACTCATTTCAATGCCCAGCTCTTCGGCCATGAGGCTCAGGGCCTGGCGGAAGGCGCGTTTGTTGACTTCCTTAGGCACCGACAGCTCAAAGAACATCACCACTTGATTGTCCTCATGTTCGTTGGCCACGGATACGGCGCGCAGGTTGTCTATATTCACGTCAAATCCGGCGATGGCGCCGGAAAAAACCGGGATGACGCCCATGCGGTCGCGGCCGCGCAGGGTGACGACATAGGGTTCCTGGGGGGCGGCCGGCTTGGTTTCTTCATTGGCGCTGTCGGTGACCCAGTGGGCCAGGCCGGAGCCTTCCAGAGCCCGGCCTATGGTCTCGGTGAATTGTCCGATGTCCGTGTCGTCGGGCATGGCGCAGGAAAAGAGGCCGGCGAATTCGCCCAGAAGAGTGGTCTGGCTGACTTCCAGAACGCTGCATTGATGGTCGGCCAGGACGCGGCTGACTTCGTGAATAATGCCGGGACGGTCGCGGCTGACGATAGTGATCAGTAGTTTGCGCATACGATGATTACCTGGCGAAATGACGTTGGCGGCCGGGCCGAGCCGTAGGCCTCTGATGTCCGAAGTGCTGATCTTAGCAAACCTTGAGCGAAAAATCAAAAATTGCGTCGGAATCTTTTGACCAGCGGCTTGAGGTAAGGCGTTTTAAAGGCCGCCGCTAAAAGCGCGTAAACCAGAACTCCGGCCGCCACGGCCGTCAAAGTTCTTAAGGTCAGCGTCCGGAAGTCGGCCGCGCCCATGGCCCATCGGCCCAGAGGGTTGGCCGCCGCGCCCATCAAAAGCGCGGCCAGGCTTATGACCGCGGTTTCCTTTAACAGGGCCAGGCCGGGAAAGTCTTTCTCCCTGATCAGCAAAAGGCCGGCCAGCCAGCAGAAATTCATAAGGCTGGCCAGCGAACTGGCCAGGGCCAGCCCCACATGTTTAAACGGATGCATGAGAATGAAGGCCATAAGCGTTCCGGCCATAAGGCAGACGGCCGCCGCTATGGCCGGCGTCTTGGTGTCGGCGCGGCTGTAGAAAATCCGGGCCAGAATGCCGGCGCCGGAGAGAAAGGGCAGGCCCGGAGCGAAGGCCCGGAGAGCCGCGGCCGTGCCCAGGGCGCTTTGGGCGCTGAAACTGCCGCGCTGAAAAAGAAAGGTCACCAGGGGTTCGGCCAGAACGGCGAGCCCGACGGCGGCCGGTATGGTGATGAAAAACGAGAGCCCCAGAGCGAAGCGGGCGCTGTCGATAAAGCCGGCCCGGTCGCCCAGGGCGCTTTGGCGGGCCAGGGCGGGCAGGGCGGCTGAACCGATGGCCATGGTGAAAATGCCGAGCGGAAACTGCATGAGGCGGTCGGCGTAATAAAGCAGCGAGACGCTGCCTTCAGGGAGCTTGGAGGCCAGGATGCTGTTTATGAACACCGACAGTTGGTAGACCGCCGCGCCCAGGGCGGCCGGCCCCATCAGAAGCAATATTTTCTTTATGGCCGGGGAGCGGAAGTTCGCGCCCGGCGCCAGCGGCAGCCCGGCCCGGGCCAGACTCGGCAGTTGAATGGCCAGCTGCAGGGCGCCCCCGGCCAGAGCGCCGATGGCCAGCCCCAGGATGGGAATTTGCAGCCGGGGGCTCAAAGCGGCGGCGGCCAGAATCATGACCAGGTTGCACACAAACGGCCCCAGGGCCGGCGCCGCGAAACGGCCGGCGGAATTGAGCGCCCCCATGAAGACGGCGCACAGGCCCATGAAAAAAATATAGGGGAACAATACGCGCGTAAGAAAGATGGTCAACTGGAATTGTTCGGGGTTGCCTTTGAAGCCGGGGGCCATGACCGCGACTATCTGCGGGGCGAAAATCAGGCCCAGGGCGCAGACCGCGGTTAGAACCAGGGCCAGAAGGCCGAACATATTGCGGAAGAGCTCTCCGGCCGCCGTTTGGCCGTCTTTTTCGCGGGTTTCCGTGAAGACCGGGACGAAGGCGACGGTCAGGGCGCCTTCCGCCAGGAGGCGGCGCAAAAGGTTGGGAATGCGGAAGGCCATGAAAAAGGCGTCGGCCACGAAAGACGAGCCGAAAAAATAGGCCGTGACCTGGTCGCGCGCCAGCCCCGCCAGGCGCGAGAGCAGGGTGGAGAGGCCCACTATGGAGGCGGCGCGGGCGATTTTGCTTCTTTCCTTCATTTTTTGGGGTTGACAACTTTCTTGCGCGTAATATAATACCACTCTGGCCGTAAGCAGATTATTTATACCAGAAGGAGGCTCTCTTGGCCAACCATAAATCAGCTCTTAAAAGAGCCCGCCAGAGCGAAACCCGGCGGCTCCGCAATCGCATGAACAAAACCAGGGTCAAAAACGCCGTCAAAAGCGCCCGCGACGCCGTCGGAGGCGAAGCCGAAGCGGCGGCCGAGGCCTTGCGCAAGGCTATGAGCGCCCTCTCCAGGGCCGCTTCCAAGGGGACGCTGCACCGCCGCAACAGCGCCCGCCGCATTGCCCGCCTTTCCCGGCAGATGGCTGCCGCGCCACAGGCCGCCTGACGCGTTTCAGTCAGGTTTCAAGGGGCGTTCTTGTTATGAACTTCCCCGATCGAATCGAAGCCCTTCAGGGTGAAAACGGCGGTCGAGTCGTTTCCCGCCGCGACAGGGGCTTCGATTTTTTTATAGGCCGGGGATTATTCTCCGGGAA
>JAISRV010000058.1 GCA_031273445.1 Candidatus Adiutrix sp.
GTCGGCTGCCCGCATTATTTCTTCGTGGGCTTCACGATCCAGGCGGCCGGCGACGAGCGGCACGGCCGGTTTGATGATGCCGGCTTTTTCCGCGGCTATGGCGGCCACGGTGTCGCCCAGTTGGGCGGTGTGTTCCAGGGAAACGTTGGTGATAATGGAGAGCAGCGGCTTGATGACGTTGGTGGAATCCAAACGGCCGCCGAGGCCGGCCTCGATGACGGCCAGTTCCGCCGCGCTGTTTTTAAAATAGAGAAAAGCCATGGCCGTGACGAATTCGAAAAAGGTGGGCGGGGCCTCGGGGTCGCAAGCCGACCAGACCCTCCGGCTTAATTTGAGCGTCTCTTCTTCGTTGATCATGTCCCCGTTAATAGTTATGCGTTCGCGAAAAGTCGCCAGGTGCGGCGAGGCGTAAAAGCCGATGCGTCCGCCGGTTTCCATAAGTATGCTTCTCAGCATCGCTCCGACCGAGCCTTTGCCGTTGGTGCCGGCCAGGTGCACGAAGCGCAGCCCTTCATGCGGATTGCCCAGCTTTTTTAAAATAGCCCGCATGTTGTCCAGCCCGAACTTCATGCCGAATTTTTGCAGATCGAACATTTTTTTCAGCTCTCGCCGGTATTCGAGCGAGCCTGTTTGCCGGTTGACGGACATGGCGTTTTTCACCCCCCTGGTTGGCGTAAAATGATCAAGGCGGCCCGGCTTTGAGGGACGGAATTAACCGCACAGGGTATTAGACGGCGGTGAGGCGGGCATATTGCATGGTCACCTTTTTCCGGCCGAAATGGTCAAAGTCGATCAGAGCCAGCCCGTCCGCCGTTTCCAGCACCAGCCCGGGCCCATAAATCGGATGGGCGACGCGCTGCCCCGGCAGAGCCGTCAGCGGAGGCCTTTGGGCGGGCCGGGCCGCCGGGCGGGCCCGGGCGAGCGCGGCTTTTTGGCCTGTCGGCGCGGCGGACGGCGAGGCCGGCGAATCTTCGTCATAGCCGAAGTCGCCGCCGAGGTTCAAGAGTTCCGACGGGTCCAGGTCGCGGCCGTCGCGGCAGAGCCGCGCCCCGCAATCCCGCGGCAGAGCGGCCAGAAAACGGCTGGGCCGGGCCGCCAGGCCGGTCCGGCGGTCCATCTCGCCCAGCGGCAGCATGATGAACAGATGATCCTCGGCCCTGGTCACGGCCACATACATCAAGCGCCGCTCCTCTTCCACTTCCTCGGCCGAGCGCGCCGCGTAGGCCGGCGGAAAGCGCCCTTCCACCGCCCCCAGCAGAAACACCGCCTGCCATTCCAGCCCCTTGGCGGAATGGATGGTGGAGAGGGTCAGATCGGGGCTGTTGGAGCCGTTGGGATCGGTTTTTTTATGGTTGGGCGGGTCAAGGGTCATGTCGGCCAGAAAGGAGTTGAGCCCTTCACGGCTTTCGGCCATGCGGATGATTTCCCTCAGGTCGCCCTGACGCTCCGGCCAGTCGTCGGGATAGAGATCCCTGACCCGGCCGTAATAAAAATCGGCCACGGCTTTGAGACGAAAATTCAGTTCCTCGCCCGGCCCGGCGATGGTTTTCATCAGTTCGGCCAGGGGGGCCAGATTTTTTTGGGCCTTGCCCCTGGCCGGGGACGAAGCCAGGTCCAGCAGACGTTCCCGCCGGCCGCCGACCCAGTCCGCTATCTCCTGGGCGCCTTTGATTCCGATGCCCTCGGTCAGCGACAGCATCCGGCGCAGGCTTAAACCGTCGGAGGGGTTGGCGGCCACGCGCAGAAAAGAGAGAAAATCTTTGATGTGGGCCGCTTCCAGAAATTTCCGGCCGCCGTATTTGGTGAAGGGGATGCGGCGGCGGGCCAGTTCCACTTCCAGGTCGAAAGAATGGGAGGCGGCCCGGAAGAGCACGGCGATGCGGTTCAGCGGCACTCCTTCTTCTATAAACTCCTCAATGCGGGCCGCCACCCAGCCGGCCTCGTCGGCCTGATCCTGCACGGCCGTCATCTGCGGCTCCGGGCCGGCCCCGCGCGTGGCTTTCAATTTTTTGTCGTATTTTTCCCGGGCCTGGGCGATGAGATGGTTGGCCAGTTGCAGAATAGGGGCCTTGCTGCGATAGTTGTCTTCCAGCTTCAAAATTTTTGTGCCGGGGAATATTTTAGGAAAATCCATGATGTTGCGGAAGCTGGCCCCGCGAAAGGCGTAAATGGACTGGGCGTCGTCGCCGACGGCGGTGACGCGTTGATGATCGCGGCCCAGAAGGCGGGTCAGGCGGGCCTGAATGGGGTTGGTGTCCTGATATTCGTCCACGAGAATATAGTCATAGCGTCCGGCGATGCGGCGGCGCACATCCTCGTGTTCGCGCATGACCTTCTCCAGGCCCGTCAAAAGGTCGTCAAAGTCCATCAAAGCGTTTTTGATCTTGTGTTCGCGGTAGCTTGAACCGATTTTATCGATGACGGGGGCGTATTCCAGAAAGTGGGGAAAGGCGTCGGCTATGACCTCCGCCAGGGGCCGGTCTTTGTTGACGGCCTGGCTCAGCATGTTTAAAATCGCGCCCTTTTGAGGAAAGCGCTTGTGCCGTTTGGCCTCCGGCATCTCGCCGCGAATGCGTGAAATCAGGCTTTCCGCGTCGTCCTGATCCATGATGGAGAATCCGGCGGGATAGCCCAGAAGATGGGCCTGCGACCGTAGAAGCATGTTGGCCAGGGCGTGGAAGGTGCCGCCGGCCACGTCGGAAGCCCGGCGGCCCGCCAGCGCCGCGGCCCGACCCAGCATTTCCTGAGCCGCCTTGCGGGTGAAGGTCAAAAGAAGGATGGCCGGCGGAGGCACGCCCTGATCCAACAGGTAAGCCACCCGATGCACCAGGGTGCGGGTCTTGCCGCTGCCGGCGCCGGCCACGATCAACAGAGGCCCGCCTTCATAGGTCGCCGCGGCCAGTTGCGAGGCGTTCAGGCGTGAAGCCAGATCCAGCGGCCCGGCGGCCCGCGGTTCCGGGTCGGATTTTTCAGCTTTAAGGGCGGCCGCGCGCGTTTTTGCTTTTCCCGCCGGTTCGCCGGCCGCCGCCGCTTCCAATTCTTCAAACAGGGTCATGATTTTTTCTCAAGAGCGATCCGCGCGGGGCCTCCGCCGCGCCGCAACACTGGACGACGGCCCTGACGAGGCTGTCGATCGTCGATTTTTCAGCTTCGGCGACCACGGGAAAGCCCAGGCTTTTCGCCATGCGGGTGGTGGCCGGGCCAATGGAGACGGCCCGGTAGCGCGCCCGTTCCTCAAGCGGAATAAAGGCGGCCAGACCCGCCGCCGTGGATGAGCTGGTGAAGGTGACCAGGTCCGGCGCGTCGGGCGGCTTTTCGCTCCAGATCGGGTTCACGGTTTTATAGACGGGCCGGTCGGTCACCGCGGCGCCGGCCTCTCTGAGCCCCGCGGGCAGGACTTCGCGGCCCTCCATCGCCCGGATCAGCAGCATTTTTTTATTTTTTAGGCCTGTTTCCTTCAAAGCCTCAAGCAAGCCTTCGGCCGCGTAATCGCTCCCGGGCTCAAGATCGGCTTTCAGGCCGAAGGGCTTCAGAGCCTCGGCCGTGGCCGGGCCGATCACGGCGATTTTGAGCCCGGCCAGGGCGCGGGCGTCGGCGCCGCCGGCCCAAAGCGCCTCCATGAATAT
>JAISRV010000129.1 GCA_031273445.1 Candidatus Adiutrix sp.
GCGGCGGTAGGTGAAGCTTTCGTCTTTGTTGAAGACCATATTGGCCGGGTAGGGCACATCCTTGAACTCCGCGAAACTCTCCAGGTCGCGGCCGACGGAGGTGGAGACGATCGGCGCGGTCACCCGCTCGACGCAGCCGCCGGCCGCCGTGGCCATCGCCCAGAAGGTCAGCCATAGAGCGAAGCGGCGGCAGTTTTTCCAGTTTACGAATGAAGACATAGGCTCTCCTTAAATTATTGACTCGCCGAATTAACATATCAGGCCTGATTTCGTCAAAGCCCGAAATCACCATAGCTTTGTCGCCGAGGCGCCCATACAGGACGCTAGCGGTCGCGTTTGACGGCGTAAAGCGCCAGAGCTTCCAGCCGGTCGCGGGCCTCCGTGGCGGGCAAGGCTTTAAGGCAGGTCACGGCTTCCCGGGCCAGTTCGTCGGCCGTGAGCCGGGATGAGGTCAGCCCGCCGCCGGCGGCGACCAGCGCCAGTATTTCCGCCCTATCGGCCTCGTTCAAATCGGGGCGCGAGGCCAACTCGCACAGCCGCTCCCGCGGCGCGCCGGCCAGGGCTTCCCGGGCCCGGATGAAGGGCAGGGTTATGTTGCCCTCGGCCAGATCCTGGCCCACAGGTTTGCCCAAGGCCGCCTGGTCGCCCTGATAGTCCAGAATGTCGTCCATTATCTGAAAGGCCAGACCCAGTTTCCGGCCATAACGGGCCGCCTGCGCGCGCGCTTCCGGCGAGACCTCCGCCAATATTGCGGCGTTTTTCGCGGCCCCCTCGATCAGGGCGGCCGTTTTCCGATAGATGATGCGGAAATAGTCCGTTTCGCTCTGTTCGGTCTTGCGGCGCGAGCCGAGCTGCATCAATTCGCCCAGGCTCAGGGCCGCCACTACGCCGGTCGCGATCCGCACGCAGTCCATGTTCCCGGTTCTGGCCACCAGACCGGCGGCCTTGGCCAGCAGATAGTCTCCGGCCAGAACGGTCTCCGGAACCCCGAAGGTCAGATGGGCCGTGGCCAGGCCCCGCCGCACCGCGGCCATATCCACGATATCGTCGTGCAATAGCGTGGCCATATGGAGCAGTTCAAAAGACGAGGCGGTCTCATAAAGCTCCGGAGTCATCCGGACTCCCGCGGCTTCGGCCGTCAGGCAGAATATAAGCGGCCGCAGCCTCTTGCCGCCCCCGGCTAAGCTGTAGCCGCTCACGCGGCCCACGATCTTGTCGTCTTCAGCGATGAGCCGGGCCATCGTGCCGTTGATCGTCTCAATCAGCGGCGCCAGTGTCGTCATGATGTCGGCCATTAAAGGGCAACCTCTGCAATGTCAATATGAGTCAAGAGCTTATTATACCTTATATAACAGAGAGATGTCCATCTGTTTCGGGCCGGCGTGTTTGCGCCGGCCGGCTATGATTTTTGTGTTATGATTTTTGTTTACAAGGGCGGAACGTTAAGGTAAAATTACGGATTCAGTTGCGGGACTTTATACCGTTCGCGGCAAATTCCATCGGTTGACCCGCGTCAAAAGCTCACAGCCAGCTGATGAAGACGGCGACTGCGTTTCGGTTGGAAGCGTTTCGCCGCAAAAACCGCAAGGCCAGCGCATCTTCGGCCGGAGAGGTGTTCACTTATGGACGATAAGCAGTTAGCTCATTTCAAAGAACTGCTTCTGAAACGACGCGGCGAAATACTGCAATATGCCGACGACACGGTTACGGATATGAACGACCAGACCGACAACTATCCCGATCCCACCGATCGGGCTTCCATTGAGTCTGACCGTAATTTCATATTGCGCCTGCGCGAGCGCGAGCGCTTTTTGCTGCTTAAAATAGACGAAGCTCTGGAGAGAATCGAGACCGGCGAGTTCGGCGTCTGCGAATCCTGCGGTTCGGAGATAGGCTTCAAACGGCTTGAGGCCAGGCCGGTCACTACGCTGTGCATAGAGTGCAAAACCAAGGCCGAAGCCGTCGAAAAAGCTCGCGGCGAATAAAGCCGCCTCCGGACCGGCCGGCTTTGATCCGGCGCGAGAGCTGATTTTTGTTTGACCTTTATTTTTTACGAGGTGATTAATCATGAAAAGAACGTTCCAGCCCCATAATCTCAGAAGAAAACGCACTCACGGCTTTCTCGTCCGCATGAGAACCAACGGCGGCCAGTCCGTCATCAACCGCCGCCGGGCCAGGGGGCGCAAGCGCCTGGCCCTGTAATTCCATGTTTGATTTGGAATGAAATAAGGCGCCTTCGCGGCCGGAAGGGAGGCTTGAAATCGGCTTCAGTTATCCCAAGGCGGCCCGCCTGTTGAAGCGGCGTGAATTTCTTATTCTGACGGATAGGAGCCGCCGCCCTGAAATTAAGATCAATGCCGCGTCTTTTTTAGTTCTGGGGCGGGAAAACGGGCTGCCCCGCTGCCGTCTGGGCGTGACCGTCACTAAAAAAATCGGCTGCGCCGTCTGCCGGAACCGCTTAAAGCGCCGGGTGCGGGAATTTTTTCGGCTGAACGCGCCTTTTTGGCCGCCGGGGCGTGATATTCTGTTCATCGCCCGTCAAGGGGCCGGCGAGCGGACGCCGCGGGAACTGTCTGACGATCTGGCCGCGATCGGCCGCAGGTTGAGCGTCCGAGCCCAGGGCCGGGCGGCGCGGTTCGCGGCCGACGAAGGCGCGGCGCTTGCCCCGCCTGGAGCCTCCGGGAAAGGTTCGGCGGGCGCCGGCAATAAGGGCGGGCCTGCGGCTTCCGGCGGCGCTGAAAAGGGCGGCGCGGGGCTCATCCCCGGGCGCGCCGTCAAAGCGGCCCGCCTGATTTTAGAGCGGTTGGCGCGGCTCCCGGCGGGTCTGGCTCTCCGCGCCATTGTCGTTTATCAGCGTTGCCTTTCGCCGTTCCTGCCGCCGTCCTGCCGCTTTTTGCCCACCTGTTCGGCCTACGCGGCCGAGGCCATCAAAGCGCACGGATTCCGGCGGGGTTCTCTTCTGGCCGTGCGGCGTCTTCTGAAGTGCCATCCTTTTCATCCCGGCGGCTATGATCCGCCGCCGCCGGCGCCCCGCCGGGGGAAGCGCCTTCCGTGAAACGCCGCGTCGTCGTCTTAAATATTTAGGAGCTTTTGATGGATAACCGTTTCTTTTGGGTCATGACCATTATGCTGCTGATCTTGATGGGCTGGTCATATTTTGTTCAACCCCGCCAGGAGGCGCCCAGGGCGCCGGCCGCGGTCGTTGCGACCGCCGGGGCGGCGGCGGCGGCGACCTTTGCCGAGGGCGGCGAGGAAGCCGTCGTGCCCACCAGAGACGATATAACCGTCGCCACCCCTCTG
>JAISRV010000150.1 GCA_031273445.1 Candidatus Adiutrix sp.
ATCGTGGTCGTTTCAGAGGGCGCGAAGATTAAGGGGCAGGGCGAACTCTATCTGTCAGACAAGGAAGACGGTTTCGGACATAAAGTTCTTGGCGGCGTCGGCGAATATCTGGCCAAAGAGCTGGAGAAGCGCACCGGGTATGAAACCAGGCATGTGGTTCTGTCGCACCTGCAGCGCGGAGGGCAACCCTCGGCTAGGGATCGGCTTATGGGGCGCTATTTCGGCATTGCCGCGGTTGATCTGATTCTGGAAGAAGATTTCGGGCGCATGGTTTCCTTCCGCGACGGCCACATAACCTCCGTATCCCTTAAGCAGGCGATTGAAAAGCTGTTCGTCGTCGATGTGGATAAATATTACGACCCGGCGCGTTACAACGGCCGCCGCTCTTCGCTATTGCCCTGGTCTCCCAGGATCGACCGGTAAAATCGGTTGGGCAAAGCGGGCGCCGGCCAATACGGCGCCCGTTTTTTCATGGCGGCTCCGAAACCGCACGCTCCAATAGGGCTTTTGGGAAAAAGGCATGAACTGTTACGCTACGTTGTTTCTGCGGCGGGCATCAGAAGGCGACGGCCATTTTAAAAAATTGGCGGAAAAAAGGATCCGGCCGGAGATAAGTTTCGAGTACGGCGGCCTCGACGCATCCGAGGCCAGGCGTCGTGAAGTGGTCGCCATATTGAAAAACGCCGGGTTGCGTTGCGCCGTGCATCTGCCGTATTCAGGCATTTTGCCCGGCGCTTCGGATTCGGCTTTATGGGATAAATCTGTCGACGGACTATGCCGGGCGGCGGAAATAGCCGCCTGGTACGGCGCCGATCACCTGATCGGCCATCCCGAATTCAATTTTTTAACTGATTCGGAGGCTGCAGTTTCAGGCTTGGCCGCGCGTCGCGGCGGCGACCTGGATTCCGCTTCCGCGCGGGCCTCGGCCCTTTGGCTGGAACGCTCTTCCCGTTGCTGGAACAAAGTGCTCTTGGTCAGCGACGCGAAGTTGTATTTGGAAAATACTGGCGACCATTCGCCCCAGGCCATTGTGGAGCTTTTGGACATGCTTCCGGAGCGCCGCGCGGCCATGTGCTTTGACGTAGGGCACTGGTTTTCGGCGGCGGGCGGCTCTGAGCTCCATAACCTGGCTGACTGGGTCAAGCGTCTGTCGCGACGCCTGGGGCACCTGCACCTGCACGACAACAACGGGCTTCACGATCAGCATCTGGGAATGGGAGAGGGAGGCATTGATTTTCAAATGTTTTTCGGCCTTTTAAAGCAATATGGTTTGAACCCGACTTTTACTCTTGAGGCCCATACCCTGGACAGCCTGGAGAAATCTTTGACCTGGATCGATCTTCACTCTGCCGCCATGCCGGGAAATTTTTGAAGAAAACATAGCGGCCGTCCGGCTGAACATATTCATATCCGCTCTTGACCTTGGCCGTTATTTTGGCAATAATCATAAACGGTAATTTTTGCTTCCGCCTTGGCCGTCAAAGGGTCGATTTCTGAACAACCGAAAAAAGCGTCTGGCGCGCAAGGCGTGCGCGAGACGGCCGCGGCCGTTTCGCGGCATAGCTTAAAAGGCTTGAATTTATATTGAATGTTGAAATTATATTAAATTAAAGAGAGCGGCTATGGAGCCCAATCCGGACATAACCAGGGAACATCAAGCAGAAGAAA
Source organism: Candidatus Adiutrix sp. (assembly GCA_031273445.1). Taxonomy (GTDB): domain Bacteria; phylum Desulfobacterota; class Desulfarculia; order Adiutricales; family Adiutricaceae; genus Adiutrix. The sequence continues at coordinate 1,669 of JAISRV010000150.1, forward strand.
ATGAACTTGTCGCTAGAGTTAAGGCCGGTCTGATAATTTTCGTCACCGCTCTGAAGAACTATGCCCTTTACCCGGACGCCAACAGCATTCGCCGCGCCTCCCTGATCAAGTTTTGTGAATGGCTGGAAGAGTTTTGGAAAGAAATGACCTGCCTCCACCTTGATGTGGAGCAGGACTGCCTCCGTTTTCAGGGGGAAGCCGTTTACCAGGATAAACCGAATGAAAAAATGTTGGCCTTTCCCCTGTTTCGGGACGGCATAGAATGGCTTGAATTTCAGGACGGCATAACTGCCGATGAATTGGAACGGTTTTTAAGCCTTTTGAATCGGTTCAGGGTTTTAAAGGAAGACGCCGACGACGATCTGGTCACGGCGATGTGGGAAGCGGAATTCAGCTCTTTGCAGTATAAGGCCGCTGAAGAGTTTTGGGATGCCGACCCCATTATTGATATCGCGGCCCTGAACAGGGTGCAGGAAGATATCGACGATGAGGAGGAAAAAAAGTACGTTTCCTATATGCAGACAGCCGGCGATACCGTCAGTCTGGTTCTGGGCGCGCTTTCAAAAGAAAGCGGCGGCGAGGGGGACGGCGACGACCAGGAGTCTTCGTCGGGGGCGGAAGCCTCCATTTCCGAGCAGCTGGCCGATCTTTTCGCCGCCCTTGACGGCGCAAAAAGAGGCCGGGGGCACAAGATCGGGCTCTTTGAGTCCAGGGGAAGCGACTTGTCGGACGCCCCGGAAGACGCCGACCCGCAAAAAGAGCGTTTCGGCCGGGCCGGGCAGCACGAGGGGGGCAAAGCCCGGCCGGGCGGGCCGCCGTCGGTCTCCGCTCCGGGCCAGGAGGAAGGCTCGCAGATGGTCTTTTCCCTGCCCAGCGACGATGACGACGATGACGCCAGCCCGTCCAATGCCGCGACGGCGGCCTCTCTTTTCAAAACCTCGACATATTATGAAAACCAGCGCAAAGAGGTTTTCTGGGAGCTTAGTCCGCAGGAGGAAGAGCGGCTCAGGAACATGATCGCCGATGAGGAGAATCGCAACACCACCAAAGACTGCCTGGAGATCATCCTTATTCTTATTATGAGTTCGCAGGGGCGAAGCGACGTTAGGATCGTCCTGAGCTTTCTGGCGGATGAAGTGCAGTATGCTCTGGCCCGGGGGGAGCTTCATTATGTGCAGATTTTGCTGGAACGGCTGATAAAGGCGGCCGCGCCCAACCGCCCCTGGCTGGTCAAGATGGTGGATGAACTTCAGGAGATGATCTCAGCTCCAGAGATTCTCGGCGTTTTGGGGCAAAACTGGGCGCCCGAGACGTCAGAAGTTGTTTATAAAGATTTGCCCCGGTTTCTGGCCCTTCTGCGTCCGGAAGCGATCAATACGCTGGCGCCGTTGTACATCAAAAGCGCCGACCCCCGTCTCAAGGCCATTTACATGGAGGCCATAGCCGCCAAAGCCGGCGATATAAATTTCGACATAGCGCCCCTGATCAGCACGATGCCGGCCGATTCCATCATGGAGCTGATGGGTTTTTTTGCCGACGGCAGGTTCCCCTTTCCGAAAGATCTGATTATGCTGCTGACCAGAAATGAAACGCCGCGAGTCAGATACAAGGCCGTTCAAATTCTGCTTGACGCGTATCCTGAAGAATTGAAAAAACTCTATCATATGGTTCGTGACGCCGATCCCGACGTCAATCGAATGATTTGCGAACATATAGGAAAGCGGAGAGACCCGCTGGCCGAGAACTATCTCATGCAATATCTGAATAACGCTTACGAACAGAATATAGTCATGGAAAGGGAGCATATACTTAACTGTTACCGGGCCTTCGGCGGATGCGCCTCCAACTGGTCCATTCCCTTTTTGCAGGAGATTCTTCTGAAGAAAGACTGGAAGTCGTTATTGGGTCTTGAAGGCCACTGGCACCGCCTTGGCGCGGCCCTGGCTCTGATGCTGATGCCGAAAGAGTGGGGCACGGGCGATATTCTGCAAATGGCCGCCAAGAGCCGATATCGAAACATTCGCCAAGCTATGGAGCAGGCCGGAGAAGAGCTTTATGACGCAGGCTATTGACGGAACAGCCGATTCAGCCAAGAACAGCCCCGCCGCCGTCGCCGGTTCGGAATTATTGCTGTCGCTGTTCAAATTGCTTCAAATGGTCAAAATACATCAGGCCAACAACAAACTTGTCGTGGATACCATCGCCGAGTTTCGGGCCGCTTTGAAGAAGATTTGCTCCGAGTCGGACGGCGCGCACTTTCGCCTTCATCGAGCCCGGTTTTATATGAATCATGTCATGCTTGCCTTTCCGGCCAGCATGCAGATACCTGTGACCAAATTGATGGAATACTTCCAGGCTCGGGGCATACAAGGGCTTAGGCTGTATGACAACGACAATTCTTCAGCGGAAGACATCGTTCATGTCGTCGGCCTTTTGAATAAGGCCGTGCAGGAAAATGAACCCGTCGCCTGGCTTCAAGTGCAGCTTGACACGGCCAACTTTACTTGGGTGGAATTTTTATCCGACCAGGACACCAAGGCCAAAGGAGGCCTTTCCGGAGCGGAAGCCGCCGCCGACGCCGAGACGGCTTCTTCGTCTCCCGCCGCGGCCGCGGCCGCGGCCGCAGCCGCCGGCAAGGGCCGCCGGGCCGCGCCCACGCCTACGGCCGAGGTGGCGCAGAGAACCTATCATCAGGTTATGGCCTCCATGGCCAGAAAGACGTATTCTCACGCCCTGAGCTCCGTTTTGAGCATGACGGACAAATATTCCATGAACAAACGCGTCGGCATTCAGAAGTCGAAGCGGGTGATTCAGGGCATGATTGAAATTTTAACCAAGGATGAGAGCATTCTTCTCGGCATGACCACTATACGGAACTATGACGATTATACCTATACCCATTCCGTGAATGTGGCCATTTTGTCCATGTGTTTGGGCCGTCGCCTGGGGCTGCCCCGCCAGTTAATTGAAATTTTAGGCTTAAGCGGTTTGTTTCACGACCTCGGGAAAGTCGACGTGCCCATCCATCTCATTAATAAAAACAGCGGCCTGACCGAAACGGAATATGAAAAAATCAAGGAACACCCCTTGAACAGCGTTCGCCAGATTATACGACTTAATGCCGATCATGCCCTGAAGGCGAAGCTGCTTCTGCCGCCGTTCGAACATCACCTGGGGATCAATTTATTAGGCTACCCTAAAATCGGGCGTAAGGCTCCTTTAAGCCTCCTGGGCCGGGTACTGGCCGTGGCCGATCAGTATGACGCCATGACTTCCAGCCGGTCATACCGCCGCAACCCCATAAGCCCCGATGTGGCTTTAAAATATATGCTTGAAGACAGCGGGAGCGTTCTTGATCC
>JAISRV010000196.1 GCA_031273445.1 Candidatus Adiutrix sp.
CCCCGGCGCAACCATCCCCGGCGGGAGACCGATCAGCACGCCCTGTCCGTGCTCATCTATCTCTATCTTTTTCATCGCCATCCCCTCCGCGGCGGGAAAATTTACAGCGCCGACGCCGACGAGTAGGACCGTCTGGAAATGGGCGAAAAGGCCCTCTTCATAGAACATCCCACCGACTCTTCCAATCGCTATGTGGTGCAGGAAAACGACCAGGACTTCCTGCCCTGGGTGGATACCAATGCGCTGCCCTACGCCATCATGGGACCATATTTAAAAAAACTTTTCGATCAGGCCTTCATGGCCGGCCTCCACCATCCGCCCGCCCGCCCCACAGCCGACAACTGGGAAGAGGCTTTGGTCAAAACCATCGACCTCCTGCAGCCCTGCCTCAACCCCGGCTGCGTCAAAGGCTGGTATGTGTTCGACAATTCCGCCCGGCCCGTCTGCCCCTATTGCGGCGCCCCCTTCCGGGTGCAACTGCCGGTGTTGGATTTTTATTCCAGCCGCGACGGCCTGAACTTTCGGCCGGATGATCACCGGCTCATGGTCTATCACAATCAGTATCTTTATCCCTGGCATGTGAACCGCGGCCTTTTCCCCAATGAACGGCTCAGCGAGGCGGATAAAAAACCGGCCGGCTATTTCGTCTTTCACAAGAACCGCTGGATTTTCATCAACCAGACCCTGGCCGGGCTTCAGGACGTGACCAACAAGCGCTCCATCGCCCCCGGCAATTTCGTGGAACTGACCAACGGCCTGAAACTATTGCTTTCGCCGGAGAAAAACGGCCGCCTGGTTCACGTTTCCCTGATCGAGGCATAACACCATGCTAAGACGTTTGCCTGTTTATTTGCTGCTGGACTGTTCGGAATCCATGGCCGGGCCGCCGCTGGAGGCGGTGGAGAACGGGGTGGCGACCATGCTGGCCGCCCTCAAAAGAAATCCCCACGCCCTGGAAACCGTCTTCATGAGCGTCATCACCTTTGACGCCAAGGCCCGCCAGGAATTTCCCCTGACTGAAATCGCCGCCATGGCGCCCCCCCGGCTGAGCATCCGGCCGGGCACGGCCATGGGCGCGGCCCTGAAGCTTCTGGCGGCCGCCATAAAGCGTGAGGTGGTCAAGACCACTGAAAAACAAAAAGGCGATTACCGCCCGCTGGTTTTCATCATCACCGACGGCCGGCCCACCGACGAATGGCGCGAGGCCGCCCGGCGGCTGCGTGAAAGCCGGCCCGCCCTGGCCAGCATCTACGCCATCGGCTGCGGCGACGATGTGGATTTCGCCGTGCTGAAGGAAGCGGCCGACGTCTCCATCCACATGAGCGCCCTCTCCACCGACAGTTTCGCCAAACTCTTCGTCTGGCTGAGCGCCTCCGTCCAGAGTATGAGCGTCTCGGCCGCCGATAAAATCAGCCTGGAAAAAATACCCCTGGGCGAGGGCCTGGCCCTGGTCGAGGCCGGAGCCGCCCCGCCGCCGGCCGCCAGGCCCCGCCTCTATTTCCACGCCCGTTGCCGGAAGACCCGCCGGCATTACCTGATGATCTATAAATATGAGCCCGCCGGCGAAGTCTATATGGCCCAGGCCGGCCATGCCCTGCCGGACGATTTTTTCGCCGAAGGAACTTTGGCCGCCCCGGACGTCTCTTCCGACCTTTTGTACGGCGAAACCGTCTGCCCGCACTGCGGCGCCGCCGCCTGGGCCCAGTGCGGTTTCTGCCGCCATCTGTTTTGTCTGCCGGAAGATTTCGACGAACCCGCCTTGGTCTGTCCTGTCTGCGAAACGCGGCTGACCCGCGGCCGCGGCGACGCCTTCGACGTCTCCGGTTCGGCGGGCTGAGTTTTCAGGCCGATCCGGCCGGCTTTGCCGTAAGGCCTTGCGCGGTCGAAACAAATATGTTTATTCGGCGAGTCACGCCAATTTTGAAATACACGCCCAAAAGGATGTTTTCACATGACCATTAAAGAGCAGGAATCAGGCCGGCATGACCGTATGGAGTTCCCCGGCCTCACCAGTCAGGAAGTTGAAGAAAGCCGCAAGCTCCACGGGGCCAACGTGCTGACCCCGCCGCCAAGAGAGCCCTGGTGGAGGCTCTATTTGGAAAAATTCGACGACCCCATCATCAGGATTCTTCTCGTGGCCGCCGTCATCGCCATTCTGGCCGGGCTGGTGGAGGGGCAGTACACCGAAGGCATCGGCATCATCGTGGCCCTATTATTGGCCACCACCCTGGGCTTCATCAACGAATACAAGGCCGGCCAGGAATTCGACGTTCTCAATCAGGTTTCCGACGACGAGCCGGTGAACGTCGTCCGCGACGGCCGCTACGGCGCCGTGCCCAAGCGGGACCTGGTGGTGGGGGATGTGCTGGCCCTGGAGCAGGGCCAGGAAATCCCCGCCGACGCCGAAGTTCTCTCCTCCGTCTCCTTCCAGGTGAGCGAAGCCTCCCTCACGGGCGAATCCGTTCCGGTGACCAAGCGGCCCCGGGCGGCGGCCCGGGAAGGCGAAACAGGCCTGGCCTATCCCCGGCATCAGCTTTTGCGCGGCACTTTCGTTTCCGACGGCCACGCCCTGGCCCGGGTCACGGCCGTGGGCGACCAGTCGGAAATCGGCCAGACCGCCAGGGCGGCGGCCGAGGAAACGGACACGGAAACGCCGCTCAACCGCCAGCTGGCCAAATTGGGCCAGGCCATCGGAGTGGCCGGCTTCGGCGTGGCCACGCTGCTTTTCGCGGCCCTGTCCGTCCGGGCCTTCTACCTCTACCTGCCTCTGACCCACAGTCAGGGTTATTTTCTGCTGACGGTCTTCCTTTCGGGCCTTCTGGCCCTGACCCGGGTCTGGCTCCCGGTGATCTTCGACGCGGCGGAGCTGGCCGGCCGGGCGCGCCCGGCCAGCCCCAGGCTGGAAAAGGAAGGCTTCGGCCCCTGGCTCCAGAGTCTGGCCGCCGGGCTGGTTTTATTCGGGGCCATGACGGCCGTCGGCCTCGGCGGCGGCTGGCTGCCCTCTGCGCCCGGCCAGTGGCTGCCGGTCCACACGGCGCTGGAGCTTCTGCGCTTTTTCATGGTGGCCGTGACCATCATTGTGGTGGCCGTGCCGGAGGGCCTGCCGATGAGCGTGACCCTTTCCCTGGCCTACTCCATGCGCAAGATGACGGCGGCCAACAACCTGGTGCGCCGGATGCACGCCTGCGAAACCATCGGCGCGGCCACGGTCATCTGCTCCGATAAAACCGGAACCCTGACCATGAACCAGATGCGGGCGGCGAACCATAATTTCTCCAACCAGCCTGAAGCCGGCGGGAGGGAAAGCCTGGAATGGCGTCTGACCGCCCAGGCCATCTGCGGCAATTCCACGGCCAACCTGGGCCTGGACGGCGAGGGCCGGCTGACGGCCGTTCTGGGCAACCCCACCGAATGCGCCCTATTGTTGTGGCTGGGCGACCACGGGGAGCAATATCAGGATATTCGCGACGCCTTCCCCGTGGCCGGGCAGCTCACTTTTTCCACCGAACGGAAATACATGGCCACCCTCGGTTCCGGGCTGCTGGAAGGCGGGCTGACCCTCTACGTCAAGGGCGCCCCGGAAATAGTGCTGTCCATGGCCAAAGCCCGGCGCCTGCCCGACGGCCGGGTCGAAGAACTGCGGCCGGAAGACCGCGAGGCCCTGCTGGCCGCCCTCAGGGCCGAACAGGCCCGGGGCATGCGCGCTCTCGGCTTCGCCTACCGCCAGGTTGAAAAGGGCGGGGCCGCCGAGTACGGCGCGGAAAAGATTCAGGCCTTGGCGGAGGAAAACGAGCTGGTCTGGCTGGGCTTCTTCTCCATCGCCGACCCGGTTCGCCCCGAAGTGCCCGGCGCGGTTCAGGCCTGCGCCCGGGCCGGGGTGACGGTGAAGATGGTCACCGGCGACAACCAGGCCACGGCCCGGGAGATCGCCGCTGAAATCGGCATGATCGAGGCCGGGGACGACCGGCCCGGTCTGGCCGTCACCGGCGATGAATTCATGGCCATGGACGACCAACAGGCCGAAGAGGCGGCCGGGACTCTCAGAATCATGTCCCGGGCCAAGCCTCTGGCCAAACAGCGCCTGGTGACCCTGCTGCAAAAACGGGGCGAGGTGGTGGCCGTCACCGGCGACGGCTCCAATGACGCCCCGGCCCTGAACCACGCCGACGTGGGCCTGGCCATGGGCATCACCGGCACTTCGGTGGCCAAGGAGGCGGCGGACATCATCCTGCTGGACGATTCCTTCGCCACCATCGTCAAGGCCGTCATGTGGGGGCGCTCGCTTTACATAAACATTCAGCGCTTCATTCTCTTTCAGCTCACCATTAACGTCTCGGCCCTGGGCGTGGCCCTGACCGGGCCTTTCCTGGGCATTCAGCTGCCGCTGACCGTCACCCAGATGCTCTGGGTGAACCTGATCATGGATACTTTCGCGGCTCTGGCCCTGGCCTCGGAACCGCCGGACTGGAGCGTCATGCGTCACCCGCCCCGCAACCCGGAGGCCTTCATCGTCACCCCGGCCATGGGCAAATTCATCATTACCGTGGGCGGCATTTTCCTGGCCATGTTTCTCGTCCTGGCCCTGGGCTTTAAAGACAGCTTCCCTATGGACGCCGAGACGCCGGTCGGCCGTCACAACCTGTCCATCTTCTTCAGCGTCTTCGTCTTCCTTCAGTTCTGGAATCTGTTCAACGCCAGAATGCTGGGGCTGGAGCGCTCGGCCTTCTCCAAACTGGGTCAAAGCAAAATGTTCGTCCTGATCGTCGTGGCCGTGGCCATCGGCCAGATCATCATGACCCAGTTCGGCGGCGAGATTTTCCGCACTGTGCCCTTATCGGCCAAAGAGTGGCTTGGCATCATCCTCGGCACTTCCCCGGTGCTGTGGATCGGCGAGATCATCCGCTTCATGAAACGGGCGGCCCGGCCGGCCGAAGCTTTTTAATTGCGGCCTGACCGGCAGGCCCATAAAAATCAGACGGCGCCCTAAAAACCCGTCTGGCCACAAAAATCAGACGGCGACCTAAAAAACCGTCTGACCAACCCGCGCATAAGGCTTGCGCATATACTGGAGGCAATTCATCATGGCAGTATCTCTCTCTAAAGGCGGCAACGTTTCCCTCAGCAAAGAAGCTCCCGGGCTCAAAGCCATTTTCATCGGTCTCGGCTGGGACGCGCGGTCCACCGACGGCGCCGATTTCGATCTGGACGCTTCCGCCTTCATTTTGAAGGAGGACGGGAAAGTCAGAAGCGACTCTGATTTCATTTTTTACAACAACCTCAAATCCGCCGACGGCTCCATTGAGCACCTGGGCGACAACCGCACCGGCGCCGGAGAAGGCGACGACGAAGTCGTCAAAATCGCGCTCGACAAAGTGCCGGCCGATGTTCAGCGCGTCGCCGTGGCCGTCACCATCCACGAGGCCGAGGCCCGCAAGCAGAATTTCGGCATGGTCTCCAACGCCTACATCCATGTGGTCAATCAGGACGGGGAGAAGGAAATCGCCCGCTTTGATCTCTCCGAAGACATGAGCACTGAAACGGCGGTCATCTTCGGCGAAGTCTACCGTCACGGC
>JAISRV010000242.1 GCA_031273445.1 Candidatus Adiutrix sp.
TTGGTGGTCACCGGCTTGAGGGCTTTTCCGTAAATAAGGTCATCGGGATTGGAGATAGCTAGGCTGTTGTACTTCATAAGCTCACCTCATAAGGTTTGATGGGTTTAAGGTTTTTATGATCCGGAGCCCGGCCGGACATGAAGCCCGGCAGGGCCGCGGTCAGGCTCTGGTTGAGAAGCCGGCTCAGTTCGCCTTCGTCGTAATTATAGACGATGGCGGCGACGGAAACTTTAAAATCCGAAGCCGGGGCCTGGGGTTGAAAATCGAATGCCTTTATTTCAGGCTGGTCGCGAACCACCGACAAGCCCACGCCGCCTCCGGCCGAAAAAGAGACATAGGCCTTGATATGCCCGACAAAACCGCCCTCGGCCCTGACGGTCCGGGCCAGTTCCGCCAGACGCCCCGCGAGGCGGCCCAAAACCTCGCCGTTGTCCAGGCCGGCCGGCCCGACCCGGACGGAGCGGGACACGGAGGCCACGGCCGGCGTCATAGTCATGCGCCCGGCGCCTGACGCCCGGCCCGGCGCCCCGGTCTCCGCGGGATCTGATTCATGAACAAACATTTTCGACCACCTTTCCCCAAAGAGCGCTAAGTTCGTCTTTGGCCGCTGAAATTCTGCAACAGGGTTTTTCGCTTATGGCTCTGATCTCCTCCTCCGCCCGGGCCAGTTCGTCCGGGGCCGCGGCATCGGCCTTGTTCAGCAGAATAAGGTCGGCCTTCTCCATCTGGGTTGAAATAAGCATGGGCATATTTTCCATCAATTCGTCCCAACGCTGGGCGTCGGCCAGAACAATGCTGAAGGGGCGAAGCCCGGGGCCGCTCCGGGCGATCACATCGACGATAGTCTGATGGGCCAGGCCGCTGGCCTCGATCAGAAGCCACTGGGGGTTCAGGTCGGCGCGTATTTCCTCAATGGCGCCCGCCAGCTGGCCGGAGAGGCTGCAGCAGATGCAGCCCGAGGTAAGGTCGCGGACTTCGTAATTGGTTTCCTGCAAAAGAAGGCCGTCGACATTGGCCGCGCCGATTTCGTTTTCAATGATGACGATGGATTTAGGGGCCAGGCCGGCGCTGAGATAACGGGCCAGGCTGATTAGGACCGTGGTTTTGCCGGAGCCGAAAAACCCTGTGATCAGGATGAGGCGCATGTCAGGCTCTCTTTCTGCGGGAGCGAACCCTCGTCTCTTATAGTCATCTATATGCATTGATCTGTTTATAGCATCTTTTTTCACAAAATGCAAGAGTATTCTTATAGTCATCTATCCCTATTTTAAAACATCAGCTTCCACCGAAATTCCGCTATTGGCCTGCGCGATTAGTTCATTATAACCACGAAAGGCCAATAGCCAGACGTGAGAGCGGCTGGCCGACAGTGCAAATGTATAATTTTATTGAAAATATCATTTTCAAGAAAATTTTCGGAGGTTAATTTCGGCCCTGCTTTGAGGGAGGGAATTAACCGCACAGTCCGCTATTGACTAATTCATTTTAGACCTTATATTTATATGTCAAAAATACGCCTTGCTATATTAAGGAGAACAAAATGTCGAAATCCTTGAACACTTGGGAAGGCCGCCGGGCTCTCACCGACAACGCCTCCGCCGGCGCGGAAACGCTGAAAAAGGCCGCGCGGGAACTGATGGAAATAAATCTGCTTTCCGACGCGGCGGATTTTTTCAAGCGGGCCGGCGACGACGAAGGTTTGCATGAAATCATTAATCAAGCCGTGCGGGAAGGGAATTTTTTCATTTTCAAGGAAGCTTCTTCAAAACTTTCTTCGAGCCTGAAGGATCGCGCCAAACTTGAGGCCCTGATGGAAACGGCCGAAAACAATGGGCAGATGCTTTATCTGGAACAGGCCGAACGCTATCTGAAGGATTATTTATGAGCGCGAAAATATGCTACTACGAGGTGCTTGGCGTCGACCGCCAAGCCGACGGTTCCGCCATAAAAAAAGCCTATCGAGCTTTGGCTTTGAAACACCATCCCGACCGTAACCCCGGCGACAGCGTGGCTGAAGCTAAATTTAAAGAAGCGGCCGAGGCGTATGAGGTTTTGAGCGACCCCGAAAAGCGCCGCCTTTACGATCAATATGGTCATGAGGGCCTCAATAACGCCGGCTTTCAAGGCGGCTTTCAGGATTTCGGCGATATTTTTTCCGCTTTCGGGAATATTTTCCAGGATTTATTTTCCAACGGCGGCGGCGGCGGACAGAGCCGCCCCAGGCGCGGCCGCGATCTGGTTCACCGGGCCGTAATTGAATTTACAGAGGCCTTTTCAGGAACAACGCTGGAATTGAACCTGCCCCGGGAGGAAACCTGTTCCGTCTGCGACGGCACGGGTTCAAAGAGCCGCCGCCGCTCCACCTGCCAGCACTGCGGCGGCCAGGGCCAGGTCTATCAGGGCCGCGGCTTCATCCGCATGGCCGCCACCTGCCCGGTCTGCCGCGGCGCGGGCTCCATCGTCACTGACCCCTGTGACGAATGCCGCGGCCAGGGGCGTCTGGCGCGCCATAAAAAACTTTCCGTCAAGATTCCGGCCGGCGTCGACACCGGCGTCCGTATGCGTGTGAACGGCGAGGGCGAAGGCGGCTACAATGGCGGCCCGGCCGGCGACCTGTATATAGAACTGGCCGTTCGCCACCATGAACATTTCAGCCGCGAAGATAATCATGTGCTTTTGGAACGCAAAATCGATCTGGTCACGGCGGCTCTGGGCGCTGAAATAGAAGTGCCCACGGTCACCGGCGAAATAAAAACCCTCAAAATCCCGGCCGGCTCTCAAAACGGAAAACTGTTGCGCCTGCCGGGCTTGGGCTTCCGTAACCCTGTCGGCGGCGGCACGGGCGATCTTATAGTCTCGCTCATGGTCACTACGCCTGAAGATCTGACCGAACGCCAGGAGGAACTGTTAAGGGAGTTTGCGGCCCTGGAAGACGAAAAAAAAGGAGAATCCTCCTTAAGGCGCCTGGCCAAAAAAGCCGGCCGAAAACTGAAAAAAGCTCTGGGGTGAGTCTGTGGTCGGGAAACTCACTCACCTCGACCGAAAAGGCGAGGCCAATATGGTCGATGTCGGGCGCAAGCCCGATACGGAACGCATAGCTGTGGCCGCCGCCTCAATTCACATGGCTGAGGAGACGCTGGCGGCCATCGTCGGCGAGTCGGCCCCCAAAGGCGATGTGCTGGCCGCCGCGCGCCTGGCCGGCATTATGGCCGCCAAGCGCACGGCGGAGTTGATTCCCCTGTGCCATTGTCTATTACTGACCAGCGTCAAGGTGAATCTGGAGCCCCGCCTCGGCGCCGGCCGCATCGACATCCTGGCCACGGCCAAAACCAACGGCCCCACCGGCGTGGAAATGGAAGCGCTGACGGCCGCCACTGTGGCCGCCCTCACCATTTACGACATGGCCAAAGCCATAGACAGAGGCATGGTCGTCACCGACGTAAAACTGATCATGAAAGACGGCGGCCGGAGTGGCCTGTTCGAACGGGGCAAATAACGACCCGGCGGAGAGCGGGCTAACGCGTTCGCCGGGCTGGAGGTTGAATATGGCAAAAAAAATATCCGTCCTGATCGTGGCTTTGGCCCTGTGTTCGACCCTCTGGCACCCGGCCTGGGCCGCTCCTCGGGAATTCAGCAGATTCAAAGTGGACGTGCCCGACGGCTGGACGGCCGCCGAAGCCGGCAACACCGTGAATATGACCGCCAATGACGGCTCGTCCTTCGTTTCCATCAGTCTTGATTCTTTACAGGGTAAAATGATGGAAGAAGCCGCCAAAGCCTGCGCCGGGCGGCTCAACGGCTCTCCGCCGCGTTTCGACAGTTATGTGGACGGCTACATTTTCACCTTCAAAAATGAAAAAGGCCTTGACGCGACCGCCGTCGTGATCGGCGGAGACAATGAATACTTTCTGGTCACCATGGCCGGCGCCAAACAGGCCCGGCTGGACGGCATTCTGTCTTCCCTGATCGGGAAATAGGCCGCGGCGCAATCATGACCGCCTGTTTTTGCCGCCCTCCGGCCGCCTGGGCGTCATGATAAAATCCGCGCCGCGTCGGCTCGGCCTGTAAACCCGTAAAGAGAGTTTTTGCAAAGCGGGCCAGTGGGTCAAAATCTGAACGTCTGACCGTGGTTTTGATTAAATTATTTTTACACAATCCCTAAATCAACAGCCAAGCCATGACAGCGGCTAACTATCGCCTGAAATTCACTCATCGACCAACTCGTCCAGAGCCGTCATGGCCTCTTCCCAGCTTTTTTCCAGCGCCAGAGCTTCTTCCGTCAGGCTCTGAAACTCCAGATTCAACTTTTTTGCCCTGTCGGCGTCCTGATAAGTGGCCGGGTCGGCCAGCTTTTCCCCCAACTCGTTTTTGCGTGCGGCGATCGCCGCCAGCCTGATCTCCGCGGCTGATATTTTTTCCGTCAGGGGCCGCCGCCTGGCGGCCAGCCGGCCTCGGTTCAGCGCCTCTTTTTTACGCGATTCCTTACGGGTCGCCTCCAGGCGCGCCGCGTTTTCCGGCGACTTGATTTCTTCGAGCCGGGAAAACGCTTCCGGCCCGGGATGTTTCTGCTTCCTATCGCCGGCAGGGCCTATAGCCCACATCGTCTGATAGTCGTCATAGTCGCCGGGGAAGACCTCAAGGCGGCCGTTTTCGATCACGCCCACGGAGGTGGCGAGGCAGTTTATGAAGTGGCGGTCGTGGCTTATGAGAACCATAGTGCCGCTGTAATTTGAAAGCGCGTCTTCCAGCATCTGGCGTCCTGGAATATCAAGGTGGTTGGTGGGCTCGTCCAGGAGCAGAAGGTTCGGGGCGATCAGCATGATGCGGGCCAGGGCCAGACGCGCTTTTTCTCCGCCTGAGAGCACCGCCGCTTTTTTAAAGACGTCTTCGCCGGAAAACATGAAGCCGCCTAGAACAGAGCGCAGAGCCCCCTGACCCAGGTCGCCGGCCACGGCGGCCAGCTCTTCCAGAACCGTATTCTCCGGATTCAGGCTATCCATCTGGAATTGGGCGAAATAACCTGTATTTACGCCCTGGCCCAGCTTCAAGCCGCCGGAGGTGACGGGCTCAAGGCCGGCCAGCATTTTTAGAAGCGTGGATTTGCCACGCCCGTTGGGGCCTATCAGGGCCAGGCGGTCGCCGCGTCTTAAGCGGAGGTTCAGTTCGCGATACACTTCCACGGGGCCATAGCTTTTGGCGATGTCGCATAATTCAGCCACCGTGTCCGGACCGCGGGCCGGTTTCGGCAACCTGAAATTGAAGGTTTGCTCTTCCATGCTTTCAGGGGCGGCCAGCTTATCCATCTTTTCCAGCATTTTGACCCGGCTTTGGGCCCGGCGTGCGGTGGAAGCCCGCACCTTGTTCCGCTCAATGAACTTTTCCAGTTGTTTGATGCGATCCTGTTGATTCTCAAAGGCCGCTGCTTCAGTTAAGAGGCGCTGCTCCTTTTCCGCCAGAAAGTTGTCGTAATTGCCGATATAACTGTGAGCTTTGCCCTGGCGCACTTCTATGACTTTCTGAACCACGTTGTTCAGGAAAACGCGGTCGTGGGAAACGAGCAGTAACGCGGAGGAGGAAGTTTTCAAATACGATTCCAACCACAGAAGGCTGTCGATATCCAGGTGGTTGGTGGGTTCGTCGAGCACCAGAAGGTCCGGCCCGGCCAGAAGCAGCCTGGCCAGAACGCCGCGCATGATCCAGCCGCCGGAAAATTCGGCTACGTCGCGTCCAAAATCTTTTTCTTCGAAGCCCAGTCCGGAGAGAATCTTCTTGGCCGACGACTCCTTTTCCCAGCCGCCCAGCGATTCAAAAAGATGCAGCAGGCGGCCCTGCCGCTCGGCCAGCTCCATAAGCTCAACCGGCGAGGCGCCGGCGGCGCTTTTGTTCGCCAATTCACTGTTGACCAGATTCAATTCGCTCTCAACCTTACGGAATTCTTCAGCCGTGTTCATAACCATATCCAAAAGGGCCAGGCCGCGCTGCCCGGCTATTTCCTGCGGCAGGTAGCCTATGCGCAGCCCTTTGGCTCTGGTCAGGGTTCCGGAGTCCGGCCCTTCCTGTTCCATGATTAGACGGATAATAGTGGTTTTGCCCGCGCCGTTGCGGCCCACCAGGCCAACCCTTTCTCCGGCGTTGATCGACAGGGTCACTCCGGCGAGAACATCCTGGCGGCCGTAAAAACGGGTCACGTCTGAAAAACTTATCAAGGCCATTTGATAAATCCCCGAAAAATCAGTTATAATAAAAACAGCGATCCGAGGCGAATAGACGCGGAGCTATTGGAGCCTGCGGTCAATTACGTCCTCAAGGCAGAGCCGGAATTTGTCGGCCAGTCAGTCAGATTAGTACATACGCGGCCAAAACTCAATACGCGGCGCTGACGAAAAAACGTGTGACTGATCGCGGCCGTCCGCTGTTATACAAATATTGATTTTTTTCAATATATTATCTGCGCATAAGGCCGATTTTGCCGTCACCGGCTTTGGGGCGCTTCATAAGAACGGAAGGTGAAATAATGTTCCTCGCCAAGTTTGGTCTTTTCAAAAAAAAGGCCGTTCAGATTCCTCTGGCCATATTGCTGGTGCTTATTTTGTTCAGCGTTTTTATTACGATCATCAATTACCGCTTCCCCGCTTTCTTTACTTTGGCCTATCCTGACGACGGGGTTTCATCCCCTGCAATCGAAGCCGGCCTTGCTCCTTCCGCCGTAAACGATATCAAAAAAGGCTTGATGACGGCCGATACCCTGATTGTCATCGGCGACGAGCTGTTTTCCAACTGGCTGCCCAACGATAAAGTATGGCCGACGGTTTTTCTTGATAACCCGCAAAATTTTCAACTTGGTCAACTGGAGATGATGCGCTACACCGCCAGAGTCATGCGCGACAAGCTGACCAGATTGCGCACCACCGACAAGATAGACCCCGACTGCGACGAAGCTTTTACTTTTTTGTCGAATGATCCTTTAAAGTGGTGGATGCCCACAGCCGAATCACGCTTCAATGGGGCCGTGGACAAGTTGAAGTCATATCGCTCCCGTCTGGCTGCGGGGCAGGCCGAGTTTTACCCCAGGGCCGACAATCTGTATGAACTTCTCGACCAATATGTCTCCCTTTTAGGCGGAGTCAACACCAGACTGGCCAACGCGCCTCACCGCCAGCGCTATAAAATCAGCGAAGAATCAGCCGGAGAAGTCGACGCTTCCCGCGAGGAGCATCTGGTCGACACCAAAGTCCCCTGGACCGCTATTGACGATAATTTTTATTATGCTCAAGGCGTGGCCTATGTTCTGCGCCAGTCCATGGCGGCTATCCGTCATGATTTCCAGGAAATTCTGGAAGTCAAGAAAGCCACGGCTCAAATCGACAGCATTATCGAGGTGCTGGATCAATCTCAGTTTGAGCCGTGGATGGTTTTAAACGGGGATATCGGCAGCGTCATGGCCAACCACTCCATGGAACTGCACTCCATTCTGGAAAATGCCCGCCAGAAAATACGTAATTTAAACGATATGATAAAGCAATAAGCCCACGAAAAAAATAAGGCAAAAAAACAGACGGTTCTCATGCCTAGGAGTCTGACGGGGTAACGTGTCTACTTGTTCAAAAAAATGCGGTGATATTCTTCAAACTGTATTCCTGATTAATAACGATCATAAGCCGAATTTTATGCTATAATGCTTTCAGTGACCGCTTTAAATCACAGAGAGCTGGAAGTATGAGCAAGAATAGCATCCAGTTCCGAAAGGGCTTAAGTGAGCCCCAGTTTGAGGAATTGTACGGAACCGAATAAAAATGCTGGGAGCAACTTGTGGCCTGGCGCTGGCCCTCTGGCTTTCAGTGCCCGCATTGTGAATCGACCAAACACTGCATTGTGGGTCCCCGTAAGCTATTTCAGCTTCATCAGGTTAAAGCATAGTTTTCTCATAAGCGCCAGGTTTTCGGTCGCATGCCTGATTCGCGCCGTACACCTGTCCTCGCGGAAATAGTCGTCCAAGACCCAATGAAGGCTGTTTTCTATGCCCCAATGCCCCCTCGCGTAGCAGGAGAACTCCTCCGCCTCCATCGGCCGGCTCAGAATATAGGT
>JAISRV010000292.1 GCA_031273445.1 Candidatus Adiutrix sp.
GTCGGCAAAGGCTTCGGGCAGTCGCGCAGCGCCGCTTTCTTTAAAATCATGGGCCACGGCGCCGCCGCCAGCCTGGCTTTGGCCCTGGGGCTCTGCGGGCGCACCCTGGCCCCCGCGGCCGCCTGCGCCGCCGGCCTTCAGGCCGTGGGCCTGGGTTATGAGGCGATTGCGGGCGGCCGGGAAGAGATAATGCTCTGCGGCGGGGCCGAAGAGTTCGACGTTCTGACGGCCCTGACTTTCGACCATATTATGGCGGCTTCGCATAATAAGGACCCGCTGGCGGCC
Source organism: Candidatus Adiutrix sp. (assembly GCA_031273445.1). Classification (GTDB taxonomy): domain Bacteria; phylum Desulfobacterota; class Desulfarculia; order Adiutricales; family Adiutricaceae; genus Adiutrix. Next base: position 286 of record JAISRV010000292.1, read on the forward strand.
GGCCGCCCTTTCGACCGCCGCCGCGACGGGCTGGTCTGCGGGGAAGGGGCGGCGATGCTGGTGCTGGAAAGCCTGTCGCGCGCCAGAAGGCGCGGCGCCGTCCCCCTGGCTGAAATATCCGGTTTCGCCACGACCACTTCTCCTGCCAGCCTGGCCCATCCCGACGCCGCCGGGATCGCTTTGTGCATGTCCAAAGCGCTGGCCGACGGCGGCCTTGAGCCGGCGGACGTCAAAGCCGTCAACGCCCACGCCACTTCCACCGCGGAGGGCGACCGGGCTGAAGCCGAGGCTTTGTTCAAGGTCTTCGGGGCCGGCGTCCCGGTCAACAGCTTTAAGGGGCAGTTGGGCCACGCCATGGCCGCCAGCGGCGCGCTGGAATTGATCGCCTCGATCTGGATGATGCGGAACGACACGTTTTTGCCCACCTATAACCTGGAGGAGCCCGATCCGGAGTTCGCCGGATTGATGTTGCCAACCAAGCCGCAAAAACTTATAATATCAACCATGTTAAAAAACAGCTTCGCCCTGGGCGGAGTCAACGCCAGTCTGATCCTGAGCAAATATCGACTCGCCGAATGAACGGCGCGATTTCGTCAAAGCCCGAAATTCAATGGCCGGGTCCATATGTTATGTAAGGATAATTTAATGACGAATGAAGAGATTTGGGATATCATGATCAAAGCCATGAGCGAGGAGTTCGAACTGGAGACAGGGAAGATGACCCCGGAGGCCGAAATAAAGGCGGACCTGGGGCTGGACAGCCTGGATATCGTGGACTTGGTGACCGTTCTGGAGACGGCTTTTGATTTCAAGATCAGGGACAAGGCGGCCATGAAGGAGATAAGGACCCTGGGCGACGTGGCCGCCTTCATCGCCGCGACCACAGCGGCCGCGCCGTTGAAGGCGCCGCATTGACGCGTCTGGCGGCCGCGAATATCTGGTGCTGGGGCTGGCTGGCGGTTTTGTCGGCCGCGGCGCTTATGGCCGCCCCGCTGTGGCTGCTTCTGGGGCTGGTCCGGGGCCGGGGCCTGACCCGCGGCGCGCGCGAGGGCATCTGGCTTTACGGCCGGGCCTATCTTTTTTTAATCAGGCCCTTCGTGAAAGTCAGGCTTCGGGAGGGCGAGGCTGCGGAGGCCGGGCCGGCCTCCATAATCGTCATGAACCACCAGTCCTGGCTGGACATCTACGTCCTGGGGCTCGTCCGGGAGGCGCGCGAGGCCTGTTTCCTGGTGCGGGCCTGGCCTTTCCGGCGTTTGTTTTTTTTCAGGCCGCTCATGCGGCTGGCGGGTTATATTGAAACGGAAGGCGTTGAGGCTGAAGCCGTTTTCATTCGCTGCCGCAGCGAACTTCGCTCCGGGAGCTGCCTGGTGTGTTTTCCCGAGGGCGCCCGCAGCCCCGACGGCCGGCTGGGGCGTTTTCATTCCGGCGTTTTCAAGCTCGCGGTCGAAGCGGGGCGGGCCGTCCGGCCGCTGGCGGTCTTCGGCAGCGGCCAGGTCATGCCCAAGGGTTCTCTCATTTTTCGCCCCGGGGCCATTGAAATAAAAGAACTTCCGCCGGCGGCGCCTGCGCGGTTCGCCGGCGAAGCCATCGTCCACGGGGCCATGCGCCGGTTTGTGCGTCTCCGCTTCATCCGCGCCCTGGAAAAACCAGAAACTAACGAAGGAGCATGTTCATGTCAGGAAAAAAAATGATGTCCAGAGCCGCTTTATTGCTCGTCGCCCTCGTCTTGACCCTCGGTCTTTCGGCCTGCCGCCAGGCGCCGCTTCGCAATCTTTCGAACCTGCCGGCGGCCAACGCCTACGGCGCGACCCTCAAGGCCGAGCAGGTCAAGGCGGCCATTCTCGCCGGCTGCAAAGACAAAGGCTGGGTGGCCCGGGAACTGCGGCCAGGCGCCCTGACCGCCACTTTGGCCGTCAGAAGACACATGGCCGAAGTGGAAATACCTTACAGCGGCTCCAATTATTCCATCATCTACAAAAGCAGCTCCAACCTTGACTACAATCCGGCCAAGGACTCCATCCACAATCAATACAACAACTGGGTCGAATATCTGCGGCAGGCCATCAACGCCCGCCTGGCGGAAACGAAATGACGCCGCCGGCGTCGGAAATATGGCCGATCCATGCCGCCGGATTTCATCCCCAGAAAAATTGAAGGCCTGGCGCCCCACCGTAAGCCCATGCTGGTGGTGGAGACCCTGACCTTCGTTCACGAAGACGAGGCCAGGTCCAGCACGGTTTTTCCGGAAGACAGCCTTTTTCTGAACGCGGAGGGGCGGGTTGAAGAGGCCGTTCTTTTTGAAATGATGGCCCAGACTTTCGCCGCCTTCGCCGCCTTCGGCCGCGAAGGCGGCGCGGGGCCGCCGGCCGCCGGCTATCTGGCGCAAATACGGCGGATTAATTTCAATGACGGCGCCCGGCCCGGCGAGCCGGTGGAGATCACCGTCAGAATCCAGAATCAGGTGGACGATTTTTCCGTGATCAGCGGCGTCGCCCGGCAGGGCGGCCGGCTTTTGGCCGAAGGGGGGCTGACCATCTTCGTCCCGGGCGGCGCCTTATGAGCCGATTCGCGCGCGGCCTTGTTTTCGTCGCCTGGCTGTTTGCCGCCGCGCCCGCCGCGTCCGCCTCGGGGGGCGCGGGCGCCGAGGCCGCGCTGGCCTCTCTCCGGGCGGCCATGAGCGACGTTCAATCCGTTTCCGGCCGTTTTCTTCAGGAAAAGCGGATAGAATTTTTGAACGAGCCGGTGGTCTCGCGGGGCGTTTTTTATTTCGCGCGCCCGGATTATCTGTGGTGGGAATACACTGGGCCGGTTTGTTCCGGCCTGGAGATGGAAGGCGGCCGGGTCCGGGCCTGGACCGGCCCCCCGCAAGCGCGGCTCAGGCAGCCGGAGGCGCTGAACAGGGCGGCCGCGGCCGCGGCCGGGCAGATCATGCTCTGGATGAACCTGGAGCCGGAAAGGATTGCGGCCGCCTATGAGGTCGAGGCGGCGGAGGAGCGGCCCCTGGCGCTATGGGCGCGGCCCCGGCGGGCCGGCGCGGCCGGAATAATCGAAGCCGTTCAGATCGAATTCAGCGCGGACAGGCGCGCGGCGCGGCGGGTCACTCTGTTCGAGACGGGGGGGACGAATGTTCTGACCTTCGAAGCGGTCGTTTTCAATCAGGCCCGCCCGGTTCGCCCATGAGCCGTCTGGTCGTGCGGCTGTATGTTTTTTTCGCCCGCCGCCGCCTTTTTCTGGCCCTTCTGACCCTGGCCTTTCTGGCGGCCTCCCTGGGGCTGGCCCTGGATATGAAGCCGGACAAGAGCCTGACCGCTTTGATTCCAGATTCTTCGGCTCATCTGCGCGAGAGCGCGGCGCTTTTGGATATGGCGCCCTTCGCGCGGGTCATGCTGGTGCAGTTGACGGCTGAAAGGCCGGCGGCGGAACCCTGGCTGGCCGAGGCGGCGGACCGCCTGGCCGACGGTCTTGAGCCGGGCTTGCTGACGCCTGTGGGCCGGGGGCGGGGTTGGCCGGAACTTCCGGACTTGATGGCCATCATCCCGGCGCTGTGCGACCGGGCCTGCCTGAGCCGGCTGACGGAGGCGGCGAAGCCGGAGCGCCTGGAGGCGGCCCTGGCCGGCCTTAAAAATGATCTGGCCGGGCTGGGCGGCCTGACCAGCCTCTTCTGGCGCGTCGACCCGCTGGGGCTGCGCGGCGAAATTTTCAGCCGCCTGCCTCAGAGCCAGGGCTTCCCCGCGCCGGACCCCGCGATCGGCTATCCCCTCACGCCGGACGGGCGGCGTCTGCTTTTGATCCTCAAGCCGCGGGTCTCCATGAACGACGCCGAAGGGGCTAAAAAAATAATGGCCGAGCTGGAGCGCCTGACGGCCGAACTGCCGGCCGGGATCAGCGCCCAGGTCGCCGGGGCTCACCGCCATACCGCGGCCAACGCCCTGGCCATCGAGCGCGACCTGACCCTGACCATGACCCTGGCCATGGTTCTTATTCTGGCCATTTACCTTTTCCTGGTGCGCAGCCCCGGCGCGCTGTGGCTGTTTCTGACCCCGGCGGCGGCCGTGCTGGCGGCGGCGGCCGGTTTAAGGCTGATTTTCCCGGCCGCCTCGGGCCTGGCTTTGGGCTTCGGCGCGGCGGTGCTGGGCATCGCCGAGGACTATGCCGTGCATGTGCATTTCGCTTTAAGACGCGCGCCGGACAAGAGCGCGGCTCTGGCGCTGACGGCCCGCCCGCTGATGATGAGCGTCGTTTTGTGCGCGGCGGGCTTTGGCGTGTTGATGTTTTCTTCCATTCCGGCCATTCGGCAGCTGGCTTTGTTTTCCGCTCTGGCCCTGGCGGCCGGCTACGTCTGGGCCATGCTCGTTCTGCCCCACTGCCCGGGCATGGACCGGCCGCGGGAAAGCGGCGCCCCGCCTAAAACCGGGCGGGCGGCGGCGGAGAAATCCCGCTTCGGGCCCCGTCTGGTCCTCCCCCTGAGCCTGTTTCTGGCCGCCGCCGCGGGCCTTATGGCCGCGAACCTGCCGGGCGGCCTGTCGGTGCGCGATCTGGGGCTGTCCGACGCCGCGCTCCTGGCCGACCAGCGGTCAATCGAGGCGGTTTGGCGTATGGACGGCGGTCGGCGGGTTTTTCTGGCGGGCGGGGCCACGGAAGAAGAGGCCCTGGCCCTGGCCGCCGAAACCGAGGCGGCCTTGAACCTGGGGGGCGAAGCGCGGTCGGCCGTTTCTCTGGCCGCGCTTCTGCCGCCGCTTGACGAACAGAGGCGGAACATCGCCGCCTGGAACGCTTTTCTGGCCGAGCGCGGGCCGCTTGTCCGCGAGTCGCTGGCCGAGGCCGCGCGGCGGGCCGGTTTTGCCGAAGGCGCTTTTGAGCCGTTTGGCCGGTGGTTTTTCGCCCCGCCGCCATACCTTTCGTCCGCCGGCTTGAAAAAGGCCGGCCTGGATTTTTTGACGGAT
>JAISRV010000336.1 GCA_031273445.1 Candidatus Adiutrix sp.
AAGCTGCCGGGGCCGCGGCCCACGGCCGCCAGGTCCAGCTCGCCGGCCTTCAGCCCGGCCTCATGCAAAAGACTTTTCATAAGCGGCGGCAGAAGCCGGGAATGGCTCAGGTCTTCCCGGCCGGAGAACTCGGCCAGCGCCAGCGCCCCGCCCGCCTCAAAACGGGTCACCGCGGCCACGCACCAAGGCGTGGCCGTATCCCAGGATATGACGGTCAACGCGTCCTTTCGGCCTGACTTCAGGCGGCCGGGGGCCGCGGCCGGCCCGGCGGCGGCCCCCGTCATTGCCCGGCGCCGCCCGGCGCGGCCTCCGCCGCCGGAGCGGGCGGCCGAGGCGCCGTTTCCTCCACTTCCGTTATGGTGGTGAAACGAGTCACCAAACGGCCGATGTCGTTATAAAAAACCAGAACCATCAAAAACCCCAGAAAACCCATGCCCACCCATTGGCCCACTTCGCGGGCCCTGAGGCTCAGGGGTTTGCGGCGGACGGCCTCGACGAGAAAAAAAACCAGCTGCCCGCCGTCCAGAACGGGAATGGGCAAAAGGTTCAGAATGCCGAGGTTGATGCTGATGAAAGCCGCCAGATTCAAAAGAGGCGCCCAGCCGGCCCTGGCCCGGTCGCCGGCGATTTCGGCTATGAGAATAGGCCCGCCCAGAGTTTTGGCCGAAACCTGGCCGACCAGAAGCTTCTGCACGGATTTAAGCGTCAGGCCGATCATGCGGACGGTCTCGGCGACCCCCAGCCGCGCGGCCGCGAAAAAGCCCGTCGGCTCGGTCAGAGCTTCCACCTTTGACTCCATGCCGATCATCGGCGTGAAGACGGTCTCGCCGGCGCTGTTCTGGCTGACGTTCAACTGCGGGGTGACCTCGAAGGTCAAGGCGCGCCCGTCGCGCAAAACGCCGACGACCAGCGGCTTCACCGCCCGCGGCTGGGTCGAGGCCCTTTCCGCGGCCGGCCCCTGAACGGCCAGAAGCACATCCTGCCAGTCGTCTATCCCGCGCCCGTCAATGTCCACAATCAGGTCTCCGGCCCGCAGCCCCGCCTCGGCCGCCGGTTTGCCCTCAAGGACTTTGGCCAGAACGGGAACCATGCGGGGGTTTATGCCGACGTCATAAAGAGTCGCCGGGTCGCCGAAAATATCCGCGGTCTGGGTGACCGTGGGGGTGAGGGTGTAGGTTTCCTTAAGACCGCGCCGGGCCGCTACGACCCGGACGGGCCGGCCCCGGCCTTCGCTCAGAGCCTGATCAAGCTGATCGAAATAAAGAACCGGGCGCCCGTCGACCTCGGTTATGACGTCGTCCATGGCGATGCCGGCCGCCTCGGCGGAACTGCCGGGGGTCACGGGGCCGACCACCGGCGGCAGATGCTGAATGCCCACCGACCAGATGAGCATCCAGTAAAGAAAGGCGGCGAAAATAAGGTTAAAAGCCGGCCCGGCCAGAACTATGACCATTTTGGCCCACGGCGGCTGGTGGGAAAAAGACCTTTTTCGCAGCTCCGGCGTTACTTCTTCAGCGGAGTCGGGGTCTTCGCCGTACATTTTAACGTAGCCGCCCAAAGGCAGCCAGGCCAGCTGATATTCCGTCTCGCCGATGACCCGGGAGACCGCCTTGGGCGGGAAACCCAGGGAAAAACGTTCCACTTTCACCCCGACCAGCTTGGCGGCGATGAAATGCCCCAATTCATGGACGAAAATCAGAACCAGGAGCAGAACCACAAATGAAACCAAGGTAAGCATGCGCATATCCTGCGGCGCCCTAGACCGAGCCTTCGGCGGGCTTGTGTTTTAAAGGTTCATAGGCCGTCAGCCGTGGGTTTATATTAAGGTTTGCGCCGCTGTTTGTCCCCGTGATAGACGGCCAGGGCAGCGGCATTGGAATGCGGGTTTATATTAAGGTTTGCGTCGCTGTTTTTCCCCGTGATAGACGGCCAGGGCAGCGGCATTGGAATGCAGGTTTATATTAAGGTTTGCGCCGCTGTTTGTCCAGGGGCACGAACCAGTCTTTGGCGTTATGGCCCAGGCCGCCGGGGCCGACTTCCGGCCCGACGACGCGGCTGGAGATGACGGGCAGGGCCTCCGGCACGAAGAGGAAGACATAGGGCACGTCTTCGTAAAAAATCTCCTGCAGGCGGTCATAGGCCTTTTTGCGCACGTCCTGATCCAGAGTGAATCGAGCCTCGTCTATGAGCCGATCCGCCTCTTCGTTTTTATAGCTGATGAAGTTCAGTTCTCCGGGCTTATTCTTGGAAGAGTGCCAGACGTCGTAGAGATCGGGCTCCATAGGGATGGTCCAGGCCATGATGATGGCCTCGAAATTGCGCTTGTCCAGGTATTCTTTTAAAAAAGCGGCCCATTCCACGATGCGCAGGTTGACCTTGACGCCCACTTCGGCCAGGCGCGCCTGGATGATCAGGCCGGTCTGCTCCCGCACTTTGTTGCCCTGGTTGGTCATGATGGTGAACTGAAGTTTCCGGCCGTCCTTGGCCCGCGTCCCGTCGGCGCCCGGAAGCCAGCCGGCCTCGTCCAGAAGTTTTTTGGCGCCCTCGGGGTCATAGGGATAGGGCTTCACCTTCTGGTTGCAGGCCCACATGTCGGGCTTAAAAGGGCCGTTGGCCGGCGCCCCCAGCCCCAGGAGAACCCCGTCGATGATTTCGTCCTTGTCGATGGCCAGGGCTATGGCCCGCCGCACCCGGACGTCCTGAAAGCGTTCGTCGTTGAGGTTGAACCCGAGGTAGACGTAGCTGAAGTCGGGGTAGCGGAACATGTTGTAATCGGCGCGAAAAGACGCGTCCGCCGACTTTTCTTCATACTGGTCGGGGGTCAGGTTCATGACGTCGACGTCGCCGGCCAGAAGTTCCATCATCTGGGCGCTCAAGTCGGGGATGATCTTCATGATCAGTTGGTCGATATGCGGCCGGCCGCCATAATAATCGTCATTGGCGCGCAGCGTCACCCTCTGGCCGGCTTCCCATTTTTCGAACTTGTATGGCCCGGTGCCCACGGGGCTGCGGGCCAGGGGGTGGCCGTCAAGCTCCTGCCCTTTCAAGAGGTGGGCCGGCATCTGGTCGAAACACCAGCTGATCAGGGCTCTGGCCAGAGGCCTTTCATAGGAGACGCGGAAAGTATGTTCATCCGGCGCTTCCGCCGTTTTGACCTGGAAATACGGTTCGCCGTAGCTGGTGGGCGTCCGGGGATCGGCCATCAGCTCATAGGTGAACATGGCGTCGCGCGAGGTGTAGGGCTCGCCGTCGTGCCAGCGCGCGTCCTTTCTCAAATGGAAGGTAAAGGTCAGGCCGTCGTCGGAAATTTCAAAAGATTCGGCCAGGTCGGGCACGATATTGAGGTCTTTGTCTATTTTCAGCAGCCCGCTGTAGACTTTGGAGGTTATCTCGGAGGAGGCCGAATCGTTGGTCAGGGCCGGAATAAGATTGGAGGGCTCGCCGATGCTGGCCGACACCAGCGCGTCGCCGTCGACCGGTTGAAGGGCGGGCGGCGCTTCAGCCGCCGTCGCCTCGCCGCCCTGGCCGGGGGCGGCGCTTTCGGCCGGGGCGCTTTCCTGATTTTCCGAACAGCCGGCGACAAGGGTCAGGCTGAAAAGGGCGGCGACAAGGATGGTTTTCAAAAACTTCATGATGGTTCACCTTTTTGCGAAGATATGCCATAATATAACGTTTAGAATTTTTTTTCCAGCCTCGGGCGCGCGGCGTTATTAAATGGCAAGGTCAGCCCGTAGGGCTGACGGAGCGAAGCGACTGGTTGAAAGGCCGACCAAGGCGCGGGCCAAGCAAAAATCGCGCTTTTTGCTTGGCGAAGACGGATACGACAAGCTCTCAAGCCCTGAACAAAATAGTAAGGTCAGCCCGTAGGGCTGACGGAGCGAAGCGACTGGTTGAAAGGCCGCCCCGACAGGCAGGACTCCAGTATAAAATGAAAAGGCTTTTTGGCGAAAAGGCCGAAAATTTCGGGCGTGAAATACTGAGCCCGGCCAAAGTGGCCGCCAGGCTCCAGGATGCTTTTGACCGCGACTTCGGCCTGGTGTGGGTGGAAGGGGAAATAGCGGAGCTGTCCACGCCTTTTTCGGGCCACGCCTATTTCTGCCTGAAAGACCGGGAGTCAAAACTGAAGGCCGTCATGTGGAAGGGACGCCGCGCCTATGCCGGGGCCGCCCTGGAAGAAGGGCTGACGGCGCTGGCCAGGGGCCGGCTGGTCGTTTACGCGCCGCGCGGCGAATATCAACTGGTGGTCGATTACCTTGAACCACGCGGCGAAGGCGCGCTCCGCCTGGCCTATGAAAAGCTCAAAGCCAGGCTCGAGGCCGAAGGGCTTTTTGACGAAGAGCGCAAGCGCCGCCTGCCCTTCTGGCCGCGCCGGGTGGCCCTGATCAGCTCTTCCGGCGGCGCGGCCGCGCGCGACTTTATAGAAACAGCCCTGGCCCTGCGCCCTGGGGCGGCCATAAGCCTGTACCCGGTGAGAGTTCAGGGCGAAGGCGCGGCCCTGGAAATAGCAGAGGCCATAGCCGACCTGAACCGCTGGGGCGGCTTTGACGTCATCGTCATCACCCGCGGCGGCGGCAGCCTGACCGACCTGTGGGCTTTCAACGAAGAAATAACGGCGCGGGCGGTCGGCGCTTCCCGCATTCCCACGCTGGCGGCCATCGGCCACTCCACGGATTTGAGCCTGACCGAACTGGCCGCGGATCAGAGAGCCATAACCCCGACGGCGGCGGCGGAAAGCGTCTTCCGGGATCAAGGCGAACTGACGGCCTATCTGGCGGCGACGGAAAGCCGCTTATGGCGCGGCCTCGCGCGTCTGCTTGAAGGCGGGCGCGGCCGGCTGGAGGCGCTTTCGCGCCGACTCTCCACGGGCGTGGCCGGCTTCAGCGGCGCCCGCCGCGCCCTGTTGGACCAGTTGGCCGTGCGTCTGGGCCGCTTCGAATACCGCCTTATACGCAGCGGCCAGGACCTCGACCACGGCCTGACGCGCCTAATGCGGGCTATGAGCGACCGGCTGGCCGAACACCGCCGCCGACTGCGCTCGGCCGAGGAAGCTATGCGGCTTTTGTCGCCCGCCGCCCGGCTGGCCCGCCGCGCCGGCGACCTCAAAAATCTGGAAGAGGCGCTGACGCGGGCCATGGTCCGGCGGCTGACGGCGGAAAGACAAAATCTGTCGCTGATCACGGCCAAAATGTCGGCCATGTCGCCGGTTGAAATATTGAAAAGAGGCTACGCCCTGGTCACGCTGAGCGCCGACGGCAAAATCCTGCGCGCGGCCCGCGAAGCCGGGCCGGGAGACGCGATATCCATACGCCTGGCCGAAGGCGGCCTGCGGGCCACGATAGAGGAAACTTATGAAAAAGACTAAAGAGCCCTCGTTCGAAGAGGGGCTGGCGCGCCTGGAAGAACTGGTCAACGCCCTGGAAGACCGCGCCCTGAGCCTGGATGCGGCCCTGACTTCCTTTGAAGAAGGTCTGGAACTAAGCCGGCATTTGCGCAAAAAAATAGAAGAGGCCGAAGGCAAGGTGGAAATGCTGACCCGCGACCTGGCCGGCCGCCCGGCGGCGCGCCCTTATTCCCCCTCCGAAGGCGGCGAAAACGCGGACAAGGACGGAGGCTATGACGCGGACGACGAATAAGGAGACTCGCGCCTTCGAAAAATGGCGGCTTCGTCAGGCGGCCCTGGCGGAGTCGTTTCTGGACGGCGCCATGGCCCGACTGGAAAAAAACGCGCCCGAGGCCATAAAAGATCTCGCCGGGGTCATGCGCTACGCCGTACTGGGCGGCGGCAAGCGCCTGCGGCCGCTATTGGCCCTGGCCGCCGCCGAAGCGGTAGGGGGGCGCGCTCGTGAAGCCCTGCCCGCCGCCGCCGCCGTGGAGATGGTGCACGCCTATTCCCTTATTCACGACGATCTGCCGGCCATGGACGACGACGACCTGCGCCGGGGCCGCCCCACCTGTCACCGCGTCTTCGGCGAAGCCGCGGCCATTTTGGCGGGCGACGCGCTCCTTACCCTGGCCTTTGAAACCCTGGCCGCGGCCGGGGCGCGGAAAGCCGGCCCGGCCAGAGCCAACGCGGCCCTGATTCTTTTGGCCAGGGCCGCCGGGGCGGCCGGCATGGTCGGCGGGCAAATGCTGGACCTCGCCTTGGAGCGCCGGACGAAAAAAAAGGCCGCGGACGGCGACGTGACCGGCGAGATGGCCCGGGACATGGAAAAGCGCAAAACCGGGGAGATGATCGCGGCCGCCCTGACCCTGGGCGCGGTTCTGGCCGGGGCAGGCCCCGCCGCCGTCGCCCGCCTCAGGCGCATCGGCTTGGCCGCCGGCCTGGCTTTTCAGATCAGAGACGACCTGCTGAACCTCTCCGGAGATCCGGCGCTTTTGGGCAAGGCCGTCGGCAGCGACGCCGTGCGGGGCAAAAGCTCTTTCCCCGCGGTTATGGGCGTCCGCGCCGCGGAAGAGGAACTGGCCGCGCTCACCGCCGAAGCCCTGGCCGAGGCTTCGGCCTTCAAAACGTGCGGAGAAAATTTAACCTTTTTAATTGACGGCCTGGTCAATAGACGGAAGTGACCTATCGGACAAGGCCGGATATCCGCCGTCGGCGGATTGACGGTTTGGTCAACAGACGGAAGTAACCTATGGAAACCCGCTTTAAGACCCCGACGCCCCTTCTGGATCGCATCGACCGTCCCGAAGACCTGAAAAAAATCGCCCGTGAAGACCTGCCGCGCCTGGCGGAGGAGATTCGCGGCGAAATAATCCGCGTGGTCTCTCAGAACGGCGGGCACCTGGCTTCATCACTGGGCGCGGTCGAGTTGATAATGGCCCTGCACTATGTGTTCAACGCCCCGCGGGACAAAATAATCTTCGACGTGGGCCATCAGGCTTACGCCCACAAGCTTTTGACCGGGCGTCGAAAAGATTTCGAGGCCCTGCGGCGCGAAGGCGGGCTGTCGGGCTTCCCCCGACGGGCGGAAAGCGTTTACGACGCTTTCGACGCCGGCCACTCCTCGACCGCTGTTTCGGCCGCCCTGGGCCTGGCCGTCGCCCGGGACCTGGCCGGAGAAGAACATGTCGTGGCCGCGGTCATGGGCGACGGCTCCATGACCGGCGGCATGGCCTTTGAGGCCATGAACCACGCCGGCGCCCTTAAAAAGCGCCTGCTCATAATCCTCAACGACAACAACATGTCCATCAGCCGGAATGTGGGCGGGCTGTCGGAATACCTCTCGCTTTGGTTCACCAGGCCGGAGCATGTGAGCTTCCGGAAAAAAATAAAGGAAATTTTGCGGGAATACCTGCCCTCGCGCGGCCAGCAGGTCATCGAAGGCGTGAAGAAGGTGGAGGAAGCCATCAAAAGCGTTCTTACGCGGCCCAGCATTTTTTTTGAAGCCATGGGCTTTAAATATATGGGCCCGTTCGACGGCCACGACGCGGCCACCCTCATCGACGCTCTGCGGCAGGCCGCCGGCCTTGACCAGCCGGTGCTGTTGCATGTGATCACCACCAAAGGCAAAGGCTATAGCCCGGCTGAAAACGACCCCTCCTCCTACCACGGGGTCTCGGCCCAAGGCTCCAAAGCGCCGGCCGCCCAAAAACCGGAAGAACGGCGGGAAAAGGTTGAAGTCGGCGAAAAAAACTTTTCCGACGCCTTCGGGGAAATGCTGCTGGAAGCGGCGGAAAACAATGAGCGCATCGCCGCGATCAGCGCGGCCATGAGTCAGGGGGTGGGGCTGGAACGATTTTTCGCCAAATTCCCCGAGCGCTCCTTCGACGTGGGCATCGCCGAACAACACGCCGTAACCCTGGCCGCCGGTCTGGCCGCCGGGGGTTTTCGGCCGGTGGCGGCCATTTATTCATCGTTTTTGCAGAGAGCCTTCGATCAGCTTTTCCACGACGTGGCCCTGCAGAATCTGCCGGTGCTTCTGGCCGTGGACCGGGCCGGGCCGGTGGGCGAAGACGGGCCGACCCACCACGGCGGACTGGACCTTTCCTACCTGCGCCTGTTGCCGAACTTTACCGTCATGGCCCCGGCCGACCTCGCCGAACTTCAGGCCATGCTGCGCCTGGCCCTGACGCTGGACGGCCCTTCGGCCATACGTTATCCGCGCGGCCCGGCGCCCGCCGGCCTGGCCGTCGACCTGGCCGGCCTGACCCCCGGCCGCGGCGTGGTCCTCAAAGCCGGCACGGACATAAGCCTCATGGCTCTGGGGCCGCCGGCGGCGGCGGCCCTCCTGGCGGCCGGGCGGCTGGAGCAAATGGGGCACTCGGCGTCGGTCGTGAATCTGCGCTTCATAAAACCCCTGGACCGGGAACTGGTGCAAGATCAAGCCGCCAGAACCGGACGCATCCTGACGGTGGAAGAAAATCTTATGAGCGGCGGACTTTTCGGCGCGGTCAGCGAAACCCTGGGCGGCGCGGGGCGCGGCCGCGGGGCGCTGGTTCGCGGCCTTGGGCTCACCGACGCGCCGGTCGTCCAGGCCCCTCAAAGCTCCCAGCGCGCGGCCCTGGGGCTTGACGTGGAAGGCATAGTTAAAACCTCGCTGGAGTTATTGCGGAAATAAAATTTGTATTTGGAGCCGGCCTTATAGTACAATAATAGAGTTTCAGCAGGCCGCGCGGGACTATAGTTGTTTTAGCCTCGGCCAAAATTAAGTTGACGGATCATTTCAAGCCGGAGGGGAACCATGCGTTGTCCTAAATGTGGGTATAACAGTTTTGACCACAATCTCACCTGTCCGAAATGCCGCAGGGACCTGACGGCCGCGCGCAAAATTCTCAATCTGAACATCCCGACGCCGCGCCAGACGGATTTTTTCGCCCTGGCCGCCGCCAGAATACCGTCGCCCGAGCCCTTCATCGGCCACGCCTATGGCGGCGACGGCCTGGCCGAGGAGATTATGCCCGAGCCTCCTCTTGAAGAGATCATGCCCATAGAAACGGCGGCCGAAGGTTTCTTCCCTCCCGGCTCCAGCCCGGCCGCCGTCTATTCCGGAGCGGCCCAGCCTCAGCAGCCCTACGCCGGAGCGGCCCAGCCTCAGCAGCCCTACGCCGGAGCGGCTCAGCCCCAGCAGCCCTACGCCGGAGCGGCCCAGCACCAGCAGCCCTACGCCGGAGCGGCCCAGCCCTACCAGGCCCAGCCGGAAACAGGCACGTTCTACCCGGAACAGATACTGGAACAGCCCTATGCGGCCCAGCCGGAAACGGACGCCTTCTACCCGGAACAGCCCTCCGGCGCGCCGGGCGGTGACGAAATTGAGATTGAACTTGACGACATTGAAGAAGTCCCTTCAATGGAGCCGCCCCTGAACAACGAATTCATGGCCAGCCCGGACGTGACTTCCATGCCCGCCGCCCTCGGCCATAATGCCGCCATAGCCCAGATAAAGACGACTCTTGCGGAAACGGGCGATTTGTCGGCCCCGCCGGCCTTCGCCGGAACGACCCCGCCGCCGGCCGACTTCGGCCGCCAGGCGCCGCCGCTTTCGCCCCAGGTCTCCCGGTCGCCTGTGCAGCCGCCGGCCGACGTCACCCGGGCGGCGCAAACTTTTTACGCCCCTGACGTCACCGTCAGCCCGGCCCAGGGTTTTGCCGGCGTCGGCGGCCCTCCCCCCTCTCTGGGGACGCCGGCGCCGGGCGCCATAGTGATGACCCAGCAGGGCGCAAACGTGACGCCCGCCGCCACGGTCATAGCCCCGGGCGGCGCTCCCGCGCCGAGCTCCACCGTCGTGGTCCAGGGCGCCCCCGCCGGCCTGGCCTCGCCGGACGCCACCGTCAGCCCGGCCCAGGGATTTTCAGCCACCAGGCCGGCCAAGCGTTTTATCGCGCCCGACGTGACCACGCCGGCTTTTAAGGCCGCCGGCGGCCCGGCGGCGACGCAGACGACCGAGTCGCCGCTTGATGAATTGACGTCGCTGGTCAAAGACCTCAATCTCGACGACCTTGACGACTGACGCCCGCGGCCCCAGGCCCGGGAAGGGCAATGCGCCCGGCTCGGGCCAATCCCCGCCGCATGTATTTTTCAGCTCCGCCTTTGAAGCGACAAGGAAAACAGGTGAATAGCCAGTCCGGCCCCGTCGGCCTGAAACCGGCCGAACGCATAATCTTTCCGCTGGACCTGCCCGACTGGGCCGCCGCGTCCCGTTTGGCCGGCCTTTTGAACGGCCATGTGGGCTGGTTCAAGGTCGGCCTCGAACTCTTCATCGCCGAGGGCCCGCAAGTCATCGCCAAGCTTAAGGACAAAGCGCCGGAAACGAAGATATTCCTTGACCTGAAACTCCACGACATTCCGGCCACCGTGGGCTTGGCCATGGCTTCGGCCGCCGGTCTGGGGGCTGACCTTATCACCGTTCACGCCCAGGGCGGCCGGGAAATGATGAAGGCCGCAGTCGACAACGCGGGCCGAACCGGCGTTCTGGCCGTCACGGCGCTGACCAGCCTGAACCCGGCCGATTTCCCGGAACTGACCGAAGCCGCCCGCCGGCCCGGCGCCCTGGTGATCATGCTGGCCGGCCGGGCCATTGAGGCCGGCTGTCGCGGCCTGGTGGCTTCTGGCCGTGAAACCGCCCTACTGCGCGAGGCCTTCGGCTCCAGGCCCTGGCTGGTTATCCCCGGCATACGCCCGACCTGGGCGCGGGTGGCCGGCGACGACCAAAAACGCACCGCCGCTCCTCTGGAGGCCGTCAAGGCCGGCGCCGACTTTCTGGTCATCGGCCGCCCCATTCGCGACGCCGCGGACCCCGCTGAAGCCGCCGACCGGGTCGCGGCCGAGCTCGGCGGCCTCTAGCGCCACACAAGACGCTAGTGATTTGCGCGGTTTATAGCCGCGCTGTCGTTTCACGGCCAAGCCGTTTCCCGGCCTTAGCGAAGGCGGCCGGGAAACGGCTTCGTTATTAGGAGGAGGAAGATGCCGCGCATAATTTCAGGCCGCGCCAGGGGGCTGCGCCTGGTTTCCCCGCAAGGCCGGACGACGCGGCCCACCGCCGATAAAGTCAAAGAGGCCGTCTTTTCCATTCTGGCCAGTCA
>JAISRV010000339.1 GCA_031273445.1 Candidatus Adiutrix sp.
TTCAAGCCTGTTCGGCCAGCGGGCCGCCCCGCCGCCCCAGCTCAGGCGCCCGTTCATATTTACCAAGCCTTTTCCTGATAAACGATCTTAAGGCCCTCCAGGGCCAATTCCGGCAGCACTTCCTCAATTTGAGACGATTCGGAGGCGATCATGGAAGCCAGGCCGCCGGTGGCCACCACGCGCGGCTCATCCGGGAATTCTTTTTTAAGTCTTGCGGTCAGCCCGTCCACCAGGCTGATGTAGCCGTAAATCAGGCCCACGTTGATGCTGCCTATGGTGTCGCGCGCAATGGCCCGCGGCGGCAGGTCAAAAAGCTCCAGGCGCGGCAGGCGGCTGGCTTTCTGAAACAGGGCTTCGGCCGAAAGCCGCAGCCCCGGGGCTATGGCCCCGCCAAGGTGTTCGCCGGCGGCGGAAATGCAGTCGAAGGTCGTGGCCGTGCCGAGATCCACCACTATCAACGCGCTGTGGAAACGGCGGTAGGCGGCGATGGAGACCGCCACCCGGTCGGCCCCCATTTCCATGGGGTTGACATATTTAAGGGGCATAATGGTCTGTTTGTGCGGCTCCAGAAAAATGGGCTTTAATTTGACGTATTTTACCGCGAAACGTTCCAGGGCCGGTCTCATCGGCGGCACCACGCTGGAAATGATGAAGCCGACGACATCTGAAAAATTATAGCCGCCCTGTCTGAACAGGCCGCCCACGGCCAGGCCCAGTTCGTCAAGAGTCGCTTCGCGGCGCGTCGACAACCGCCAGTCGGCCTTCAGTTGGTCGCCGAGCCAAAGGCCGCAGTTCATGTTGGTGTTGCCGACGTCTAAGGTAAAGAGCATGGAAGTCCCCTCTAGATGCAGAGCTCGCGGGCCACCAGGTCGGCGGTTTCTTCGGCCAGGGCGGCCACTTCGGCCATGTTTTCGCCTTCCACCATCACCCGCACCACCGGCTCGGTGCCGGAAGGCCGAAGGACGATACGGCCTTTTTTCCCCAGATGGTCGGCCACTTTCTTAACCTGTTCGCAGATGGCCGGATTATCGGCGACCTCGGCGGGGCGCGCGGCTTTGACGTTTAAAAGCACCTGCGGAAAAGGGGTCATGCGCCCGGCCAGCTCCGCCAGGGGCTTGTCTTCGTCTATCATGGCCGCCAAAGTCTGAAGCGCGGCCATAATGCCGTCGCCGGTAGTGCCGTGATCCAGAAAAATCAGATGGCCGGACTGTTCGCCGCCGAAATTGAGGCCGTCCCGTCTCATGCGCTCGACCACGTAGCGGTCGCCCACCCGGGTGCGCACCAGGTCTATGCCCGCTTCGTTCAGGGCGATCTCCAGCCCCATGTTGCTCATGATGGTGGCGGCTATGGCGTTTTTGCGCAGCCGGTCTTTCTTCTTGAGGCGGCTGGCGCAGATATGCATGATCTGGTCGCCGTCGACGACCCGGCCGCGCCCGTCCACGAAAATGGCCCGGTCGGCGTCGCCGTCCAGGGCCAGGCCGAGATCGGCGCCGGCGGCGCCGACTTTTTTAACGCACAATTCCGGGTGCAGCGAGCCCACCCCCAGATTGATGTTGACGCCGTCGGGGCGGGCGCCGAAAAGGCGCACCTTGGCGCCGAGCTCTTCGAAGACCAGGGGCGCCGCGCGGTAGCCGGCGCCGTGGGCGCAGTCCAGCACCATGGTCAGGCCTTCCAGGCTCATGTGGCGGGGGAAGGCGCTCTTTAAATAGACCACATAACGCCCGACCGCGTCATCTATGCGCGCGGCTTTGCCCACGCCGTCGCCTTTGGGGCGATGACGGTCCAGAAGGGCGGGGTCAAGGGTTTCTTCCAGGGCGGCTTCCGTCTCGTCCGGCAGCTTAAAGCCGTCGCCGGCGAATATTTTAATGCCGTTGTCCAGATAAGGGTTGTGGGACGCGCTGATGACCACGCCCGCGTCGGCCCTGAGGCTGGCCGTCAGGAAGGCTATGCCCGGCGTGGGCAGAGGCCCGGCCAGATAGACGTCGGCGCCCTGGGCCAAGAGGCCCCCGGAAAAGGCCTCTTCCAGCATATAGCCCGACAGGCGCGTATCTTTGCCGATGACGACTTTAGGGCGGCGCGGCTTGCCCAGGCGGGCGTTTAGAAGGTGGGCCAGGGCCCGGCCCAGGTTCAGGGCGAATTCGGCGGTCATGGGATACTGGTTGACCACGCCGCGAATGCCGTCGGTGCCGAATAGTTTTCTGCGAGGCTGGGTCATGTCGTTGTCCGAACTCTCATTAATACGGCGCCTGCGGCGGCGGCGAAATAGTCACTGTGGCCATGACCGGCTCTATGGAAACGACGGCGACCCCGGGCGGCGGGGCGACGATGACGGGCCGTTCCAGCTTGCCGCCGCCGTCGGCTTCCAACTGTTTCATGTCCACCTCAACCAGGGCCGAAATATCGCCTGAAGTAGGGCTGTTCGCTAACGAGGCGGACCATCTGACCACGACGCGGACGGTTTTCGGGGAGACTTTGACCACGGGCGTCGATAGGCCGTCGTCAGTTTTGCGGACCCCCAGAGGCAGCCTGTCGAAAGTTCGTTCCAGCATACGTTCTTCTATGCCGACGGCGACCCTGATTTCTCTAGGGGTAAAGGTCAGGCCGGGCCCCAGGTTATTTAAGGCCGGCGCGGCGACGGCGTTCAGGCCGCTGGTCCGGCCGGCGATGTCGATGGCGTTGGTGGGGACTTCCTTCA
>JAISRV010000342.1 GCA_031273445.1 Candidatus Adiutrix sp.
GCCATGGAGTTGATCGCCGAGATGGAGAAGGCGGACAGAGGGCCCTACGGCGGGGCCATCGGCTGGCTGGGCTTGGACAAGGACTCGGTTAACCTGGATCTGGGCATCACCATTAGGAGTCTGTGGGTTCGCGGCGGACGGGCCGCCTGGAGGGCCGGGGCCGGCATAGTCTACGATTCCGAGCCGGAGAGGGAATGGCGGGAATGCCTGAGCAAGGCCGCGGTCGTTTTGGCCGCTCTGGCCGGTTCCTCCGGGGAGGCTGGATAATGTTGCTGATAATCGACAACTACGACTCTTTCACCTACAACCTTTCCCAGGCTTTTCAGCGCTTGGGCCGGGTTCCGCTGGTGGTTCGCAATGACGCCCCTGGTTTGCTGGAGCTGGCCGGGCGCGACGACTTGACCGAAGTCTGCCTGTCTCCCGGGCCGGGGCGCCCCGGCACGGCCGGGTTGTGCGCCAGGTTTTTGGAACTGCTGACGGAAAAGGGCCGGCGCCTCCCGGTTCTGGGAGTCTGCCTGGGCCACCAGGTCCTGGCCGAGTTCGCGGGGCTGCCGGTGGTCCTGGCCGGGCGGGTCATGCACGGCCGCGCCTCGCTCGTGGAGCATTGCGGAACCGGGCTTTTCCAGGGTTTGCCCCAACCCATGAAAGCCGGCCGCTACCATTCCCTCTTGGCCGGCGAGCCTGACAAGTCCGCCCTTAGGTTTGAGCTGGAGATCACCGCCCGGACCCCCGAGGGCGAGATCATGGCCCTGGCCTACCGGGATTGGCCCTGGGTCGGCATCCAGTTCCACCCCGAGTCCGTGTTGACCCCCCAGGGGCAGGATTTGCTGGCCAATTTTCTGACCGGCGGCGCCCCCCAGACGGCCGCCGCCGCCCCGGCCCGGGAAACGCCTGAGCCCATTTCCCGCACTTTTGAGACCCTGGGCTTAAGGCGCGACCTTGATCGGGAGATGGCCGAGCGGATTTTCGAGCGGCTCATGGACGGGGAGTTGAGCCAGGCCCAGGCCGGGGCCCTGCTCTTGTCTCTCCGGACCAAGGGCGAAACCCCGGTGGAAGTGGCCGCGGCCGCCCGAGCCGTGCTGAAACGGGCCAACCCGGCCCCCAAAGCCCAAGGCCCGGCCCTGGACGTGGTGGGCACCGGCGGCGACAACCGCTTCTCCTTCAACTGCTCGACCGGCACGGCTCTGACCTGCGCAGCCCTGGGTCACCAGGTTCTCAAGCACGGCAATCGTTCCGTATCCTCGCGTTCCGGCAGCGCCGACGTTTTGGAGCGGCTGGGCTTCAACATCGAACTCCCGGTCTCCGAGGCGCCCGCGCAACTGGCCCGAACCAACTTCCTTTTTCTTTACGCCCCTCAGTACCACCCCGCCTTTCGGCACATTATGCCGGTCAGGCGGGAGCTGGGCGTGCGCACTCTCTTCAACATACTCGGCCCCCTTGTCAACCCGGCTCAGCCCAGCCATCGCCTCATCGGGGTCTACCAGCCGGAATTGCTGGACCTGATGGCCGGGGCTCTGGTCCGCCTGGGCTCCGTCACCGCGGCCGTGGTTCACGGGGCCGGCGGCTACGACGAGCTGACCCCCCTGGGGCCGGCCCAGGTCAGACTGGTCAGGGAAGGCCGGATTGAGAGCCTGATCCTGGATCCGGCTGAATACGGTCTCTCGCCCTGCGCTCCGGAGGAACTGGCCATACGCGACCCCGCGGAAGGGGCTAGGGTGCTCAGGAGTCTGTTGACCGGCGGCGGCCCCAAACCCATGAGTGGGATGCTGGCCTTCAACGTGGCCCTGGCCCTGTTGCTGCTGCGGGGCGGGAACATGCGCGAGCGCATGGAGGAGGCTTTGGCGGCCGTGGCCGCCGGAGCGGGTGGGCGCTTATTGCCGCCGGACCCGGCGGAGCTCCGGTAAATCCGGGAAAGCGCCGGCAAAAAAGGTCGCCCCCGGAGGGGGCGACGGAGCGAAGCGACTGGTTGAAAGGCTGGCAAACTCGTGCGCCGGGCAAAAATCGCATTTTTGCCCGGCTACAACCCAGCCCCGCCAAGGCTCCAAGCAAATGGGAAAGGTCGCCCCGGGTGGGGGCGACGGAGCGAAGCGACTGGTTGGACGGAGCGAAGCGACTGGTTGAAAGGCCGGCAAACTCGTGCGCCGGGCAAAAATCGCATTTTTTGCCCGGCTACAACCCAGCCCCGCCAAGGCTCCAAGCCAAATGGAATAGCTTTCAGGGCGTTTTTTTCCCGTGGCCGTTGACGACGATCAGTTCGGGATTTTTTATGAGCACCTTGGTGTCCGGGGGGATGCTTTCGGTCAGCCAGACATTGCCGCCCACCACCGAGCGGGCCCCAATGACCGTTTCGCCGCCGAGAATGGTCGCCCCGGCGTAGACGATGACCCCGTCTTCCAAGGTGGGATGGCGCTTCTGGCCGGCCAGGCGGACGCCCGCGTCTTTCGGCAGAGACAGGGCCCCCAGGGTCACCCCCTGGTAGAGGCGGACTTCGGCGCCTATGTCGGTCGTTTCCCCGATGACCACGCCGGTGCCGTGGTCGATGAAGAAGCGCGGGCCTATGTTCGCCCCCGGATGAATGTCGATGCCGGTTTTGCTGTGGGCGTATTCGGAGAGAATACGCGGCAGAAAAGGCACCTGCCGGCGGTGAAGTTCGTGGGCCAGGCGATGAGCCATGGTGGCGAAGAGGCCGGGGTAGCAGAAGATGATCTGGTCGAAATGGTCGCCCGCCGCGGGGTCGCCCTCGCGCGTGGCTTCGACGTCGCCGGCCAGCGTCCGGCGCAGGTTCGGCAATTCTTTGATCACTTCCAGGGCGATGACCCGGCCCTGCTCCTGACAGTCGGTGCAGTCATAGTCGTAAAGGCGGCAGTCATGGCGAACGGCCGTGGCTATTTCTCTGGCCAGAAGCTCGTAAAGGCTGTCGAGAACCTGGCCGGTGTGATAGCTCACATTAACCGGCGTGACCGGCGCGGATGAAAAAAAGCCTGGAAACAGCAACTGCTGGGTCAGCTTGATCAGATCTTTGGCCGCCCTGAACGAGGGTTTGGGCACCGGACTGACATGCTCGAAGGGGGCCAGCTCCAGGCGCAGGGCCAGAAGTTTTTCCACCGTTTCTGCGAGGCAGGCCGGCATATCGGCGGTCTCTAGGACTTCAAACGTTTTCCGGCACCCCGGTTTTTCAGGCATAATCAAAACCTCTTACGGCTAAAAACCTCTCTCGCCGGAGAGAGGAAGGTCAGAGGCCGCCGACGTGAAATCAACATCGCGCCAGCGGTGAACGGACCACTGAAGGCGGTTTGGAGCCGGCGGAATGCTTGCTTGCGGTTTTCTTATTTTGACGCGAATGTAAATCAGTATAGCACAAGACCGGCTTGAATGCACACAAAAAAATAGCCGTTGTCAGGCGCGCCGTAAAAAGGGCGGCCGCCCGGCCGGGCGCCGCCCTTTTTCATCTCTATGACCGGGGGCCGGTCAGTTTTCTATGAAAGGCTTCAGCTTGCGGCTGCGGCTGGGGTGGCGCAGCTTCCGCAGGGCTTTGGCTTCGATCTGGCGGATGCGCTCACGGGTCACTTCAAAGTCGCGGCCGACCTCTTCCAGGGTATGGTCGGCTTTTTCGCCGATGCCGAAACGCAGGCGCAGCACTTTTTCCTCCCGCGGGGTGAGGGTGGCTAGCACCTTGCGGGTCTGCTCGGTCAGGTTCAGGCTGATGACCGCGTCGGCCGGGCTGACGATGCGGCGATCTTCGATGAAATCGCCCAGGTAGCTGTCTTCGTCTTCGCCGATCGGCGTTTCCAGGGAAATGGGCTCCTTGGCGATCTTCAGCACCTTGCGCACTTTGTCCAGCGGCAGTTCCATTTTGTCGGCGATCTCTTCGGGCGTGGGCTCGCGGCCGAGCTCCTGAACCAGATAGCGGGAAGTGCGGATGAGCTTGTTTATGGTTTCGATCATGTGCACGGGGATACGAATGGTGCGGGCTTGATCCGCGATGGCGCGGGTTATGGCCTGACGTATCCACCAGGTGGCGTAGGTGGAAAACTTGTAGCCGCGCTGATATTCAAACTTGTCGACGGCTTTCATCAGGCCGATATTGCCTTCCTGAATGAGGTCGAGAAACTGCAGGCCGCGATTGGTGTATTTTTTGGCGATGGAGACGACCAGGCGGAGGTTGGCTTCAATAAGCTCTTTTTTGGCGTCGCCGGCCATGGCTTCGCCGCCTTCGACCGACTTGAGGATTTTGTTCAAATCCTTGGGCTTCATTTGCAGTTCTTCTTCCAGAGTTTTAGCGCGCTGGACGTGTTCGTCGACTTTCCGGCCCACCTCCGACACCTGCTCGGCCGTGAGCTTGAACTGGCGGCAGGCTTTGGCCTGGCCTTTCGGGTCTTTTTTTACGGCCTGGCAAAACTTTTTAAGTTCCCTGTGGCTGGCGACCTTAAAATGCGACAGAGCCGAATCCAGCACCCTCTGGCAGCTTGTGAATTCATTATCCCAGGCCTTAAGGCGGGCGACCATGGCGTCGTAGTGATTCTGATCCAGGTGCAGACTGCGGAAAAGATCGGCGATTTCTTTTTTGCGTTTGAGCAGATCCGCCTGCATCTTGGTTTGACGGGCCTTGTCGGCGGTCTTTTTTTCCAGGGCCGATTTTTTGGCCTGCCGGTCGTAATTCTGGGCCTTGCGCTCTATTTCCTTGATGAGGGCGATGATCTGATCGCGGCGCTGGGGCGATTCGACATAATGATCTTCTTCTTCGTCGGCATCCTTGATCACCTCTTTAAGGCGGATTTCATCGACTTCCAGCTTTTTGCGCAACTCGCGGATTTCATCGACGCCGACGGAAGTTTCCAAAATGGCGGTGATGACCAGCTGTTCGCCTTGCTCTATGCGCTTGGCTATCTCGACCTCGCCCTCGCGGGTCAAAAGCGAGACCTGCCCCATTTCACGGAGATACATTTTCACCGGGTCAGTGACGCGGGCTTCAGCTTCGGCTTCAAAACTCAAATCAGGCTCGCGGTCGTCCGAGCCTTTCATGTCTTCAAATTTTTTGGCGTTTTTGACCAGGTCCACATCTTCGACGATCTGTATGTCCATATCGTCGAAGATGGCCATGACTTCTTCGAGGTTATCCGTTTCGCCCATGGAAGACAAAGCGCCGCTAAGGTCTTCGTAATGAAGGGCCTCCTTGTCTTTGCCCATGGCGATCATATCGCGAATTTTAAAAGGGTCTCTGGCCATGCTTCCAGCTCCTTAATTTTTTAAGGTGAAAGAACTTGAGCGGGCGGCCCGCAAGGGCCGTAAGGGGGGAGGATGGAGCGCGCTTTTGCTTGAGGCGTCCTCTCTAAGCGCGCTTACAGATGTTTGACGCGCTTATCAAAATTTGCATTCTATCATACTTTTGGCGGGAGAGTAAAGAAAATTGCAGAAAAACAGAAAAAATATGCGGCGGCGTTTGGAGGGAAGCCTCCGTACAGCCGCACGGCCCGAACGCGGGCCCCGGCCGACCAGGAGCCGCCCGCCGACCAGGCCCTTACGGCTCGGATGCGGAGCATCCGGGGTCCAGGGCGGAGCCCTGGTTAGATCGTGTTCAGAGGCTTGTTTAAAAGTGTTTAAAACGGCTTGAATTAAACAGGCTGAACTTGAGCCCTGTGCATAACCTTCAAACGACC
>JAISRV010000360.1 GCA_031273445.1 Candidatus Adiutrix sp.
GGGATGTCCTGCCCCACCGCCAGTTGGGCCTTCAGGAAGGCCAGGCCGAAGCTGGGGGCCAGCCCCATGACCTCGCCGGTGGAGCGCATCTCCGCGCTGAGCTCGATGCGAACGCCGGGAAAGCGGTCGAAAGGCAGCGTCACCTCTTTCACCGCGTTATAGGCGCGGCTGCGCGGCGGCGGCGGCGGCAGCTTGGACAGGGGCGTCCCGGCCATGACCAGGGCGGCCAGACGGGCCAGGGGCCAGCCGGTGGCCTTGGCCACGAAGGGCACGGTGCGGGAGGCGCGGGGATTGGCCTCCAGCAGATAAATGTCGTCGCCCTGAACGGCATACTGAACATTGATGAGGCCGCGGGTGTTGAGGGCCAGGGCCAGGTCGCGGGTGTGCCCGCGGATGCGTTTTTCCTGGCTTTCGGTCAGGGTATGGCTGAAGATGGAGCAGGCCGAATCGCCGGAATGAACCCCGGCCTGCTCGACATGCTCCATAATGGCGGCCACCGTCACCTCCTGGCCGTCGCACAGGGCGTCGACGTCCATCTCGATGGCGTTTTCCAGAAACCGGTCGATGAAGACGGCCCCGTCGGAGGAGACCGACAGAACTTCATCCCAGTAACGGCGCAGCTCTTCTTCGTCATGGACGATGCGCATGGCCCGCCCGCCGAGAACGAAATCGGGCCGGGCCATGACCGGGTAGCCCACTTCCTGGGCGATGCGGCAGGCGGCTTCGACGTTGGCGGCCTGCCCGCCCGCCGGCTGGCGAAGGCCCAGGGAGGCGGCCAGTTTGTTGAAGGCGCCCCGGTCTTCGGCCAGGAAGATGTCGTCGGGCTGGGTGCCGATGATGGGGGCGCCGGCGGCCTTAAGGAGGCGGGAGAGATTCAGCGGGGTTTGGCCGCCGCACTGCACCAGAAGGCCGTGGGGTTTCTCCTCTTCGCAGATGGCCAGAATATCCTCGACCGTCAGCGGCTCGAAATAGAGGCGGCCGGCCATGTCGTAGTCGGTGGAGACGGTCTCCGGGTTGGAGTTGACCATAATGGTTTCCCAGCCGGCCTCGCGCAGAGCCAGGGCGGCCTGAACGCAGCAGTAGTCGAACTCCACCCCCTGGCCGATGCGGTTGGGGCCGCCGCCGAGGATCATGATTTTTTTGCCGCCGGAAGAGGGCGGCGTCTCGCTGATCCCGCCCGAACCCTGGTAGCTTGAGTAAAAATAAGGGGTGAAGGCTTCGAATTCGCCGGCGCAGGTGTCCACGGCCTTAAAGGCGGGGCGAACCCCGGCCAGGCGGCGGCGTTCGCGCACCATGGCCTCGTCCGCTTCATAACCGCCGCCGCCCCGCGTTAAAACGTAGGCGATCTGTTTGTCGCTGAAGCCCTGCGCTTTGAAGCGCCGCCACTGGGCCGCTTCGGCCGGGCCGGGCTGGGGGGCGTTGGGCAGGAAAAGAGGGCCCAGGAGCGGGGCTATTTCCTTTTCCTCGTGGTGCAGCCTGGCCAGTTGGCTGAGGAACCAGGGATCAATGGCGGTTATTTCGTTCAGTTCTTCCAGGCTGAAGCCTTTGCGGAGCGCTTCCTTGATGTAAAAGATGCGGTAGGGGCCGGGCACGCGCAGCCTTTCGGTCAGGGCCGGCAGAATTTCGCCGGGCCGGGCCGGACGCTCGGTGAAGCCGCTCTGGCCTATTTCCAGGCCGCGCAGGGCCTTCTGCAGGGCCTCGCGAAAGGTGCGGCCCAGGGCCATGGTCTCGCCCACCGATTTCATCTGAAAGCCTAAGGTCGGCGCCGCGCCCTGGAATTTTTCAAAGTCGAAGCGCGCGGCTTTGACGACGCAGTAGTCCAGGGCCGGTTCAAAGGCGGCGCAGCTTTTGCGGGTGATGCTGTTCGGCAGTTCGTCCAGGTGGTAGCCCAGGGCCAGTTTGGCCGCCACCCGGGCGATGGGGAAACCCGTGGCTTTGGAAGCCAGGGCCGAGGAGCGGGAAACGCGGGGGTTCATTTCAATGACCGCGCGCTGGCCGGTTTTCGGGTCGACGGCGAACTGGATGTTGCAGCCGCCGGTGGTGACCCCGACGGCATTGACCACGGCCAGGCTGTCGTTGCGCAGCGCCTGGTATTCAGGGTCGGCCAGGGTCTGAATCGGGGCCACGGTGATGGAGTCGCCGGTGTGGACGCCCATGGGGTCGAAATTTTCGATGCCGCAGATGACGATGGCGTTGCCGGCCTTGTCGCGCATCACTTCCAGCTCTATTTCCTTCCAGCCGATGAGGGATTCCTCCACCTGCACCTCGCCGACCGGGGAAACCGACAGGCCGTGTTCGACGATGGTTTTGAGCTCCTCCATATTATAGGCGATGCCGCCGCCGGAGCCGCCCAGGGTGAAAGAGGGCCGCACCACCGCCGGAAAACGGCTTCCGGCCACGACGGCGGCCGCCTCTTCGAATGATTTGGCCATGCCGCTGGCGGCCATATAGAGGCCCAGCCCGGTTATGAGGCGGCGAAAGAGGCCGCGGTCCTCGGCGCGGCGGATGACCTCGGCGTCGGCCCCGATGAGGCGCACGCCGCATTCCTCCAAAAGGCCGGTTCCGGCCAGGTCCATGGCCAGGTTGAGCGCGGTCTGGCCGCCGAAGGTGGACAGAAGGCCGTCGGGCTTTTCCCGGCGTATGATCTCGGAGACGACCGGGACGGTCATGGGTTCGACATAGGTGCGGTCGCTGAAGGCCGGGTCGGTCATGACCGTGGCCGGGTTGGAATTGACCAGCACTATTTCGCAGCCTTCTTCCCGCAGGGCGCGGCAGGCCTGGGTGCCGGAATAGTCGAATTCGCAGGCCTGCCCGATGATGATCGGGCCGGAACCCAGGAGCAAAATCTTTTTAAGGCTCTGGTCTTTAGGCACGGCGGCGCTTCTCCTCGTCGAATTGGGCGATCAGCCGGCGGAAGTCGCCGAAAAGGCGGCGGGCGTCGTGGGGGCCGGGGCTGGCTTCAGGGTGATACTGAACCGAAAAGGCGGCCAGGCGATCCAGGCGCAGACCTTCCAGGGTCTGGTCGTTGGCGTTCCAGTCGGTCGGGACGACCTCGGGCGGGAGGCTGTCGGGGTCGACGCAGAAGCCGTGGTTCTGGCTGGTGACGCTGATGCGGCCGCTTAAGGCGTCGCGCACGGGGTGATTGGCCCCGCGGTGCCCGAAGGGCAGCTTGAAGGTTTGGCCGCCCAGGGCCAGGGCCAGAATCTGGTGGCCCAGGCAGATGCCGAACAGCGGAATTTTCCCCAACAGCTCCCGCACGGTTTTTATGGCCGTCCCGCAGGGGGCCGGGTCGCCGGGGCCGTTGGAAAGAAGCGCCCCGGAGGCGCCGGAGGCCAGGATGGTTTCGGCCGCAGTCCGGCCCGGCCAGACGCGCACGCTGAACCCGGCCAGAACCAATTGGGTCAGGATGGAGCGCTTGACCCCGAAATCCAGCACGGCCACGGCCGGGCCGCCGCCCTGGGCGAACTGATAGTCGGCCTGGCAGCCGGCCCCGCTGGCCAGGTCGAGCCCGGCCATGGACGGCAGGCTCCTGGCCTTTTCCAGCAGCGAAGCCTGATTGAGGTCGGCGGAACTGATATAGCCGTTCTGGGCGCCGTGTCGGCGCAGGTGCAGGGTCAGAGCCCGGGTGTCCACGCCGCAGATGCCGCTGACGCCGTGGTCGCTCAGCCAGTCGGAGAAAGTGCGGGTCGAGCGCCAGTGGCCGTGGTCGTCGTCCAGTTCCGCGCAGATGAGGCCGGCGGCCTGGGGCGAGGGCGATTCGTTGTCGTCGGGGTTGGAGCCGTAGTTGCCGATATGGGGGAAGGTGAAGTTGACGATTTGCCCGGCGTAGGAAGGGTCGGTCATGATTTCCTGATAGCCGGTCATGGCCGTATTGAAGACGACCTCGCCCCAGGCTTCGGCGGCGGCGCCGACGGCTTCGCCGGGGAAGACGGCGCCGTCGGCCAGCATCAATAGAGCGGGTGGACGCGCCATTTGAGACTCCTGTCGGCGTTTCCCGTGTAAAAACGGCGGGTTGGCATAAAGACAAAACTACGAAAACGTAGAAATGTCGTCAATTATCTGTAATGTTATCAGATGATTAGCTTTTGGTCAAGACTTATTAAGGCCGAAAGTTTGAAATTTGGCTTCAATAAAATAAAATACAAAAAGGTAGGAATAAGGGGATGAAAAATAATAATGGATTAATTTTCTTTCCACCACAGCCACCCAAGCAACGGGACAGCTACAATCGCGACCACCGCAAAACCGAAAGGAGGAGAACCTCCGACTGCATCGCCGAGATGAAGCAACGCCAAAAGTGTCAGGGGGATCAGTAAACGCATAAAAACCTCCAAGGCGACAGCCCCAAGGCTTTTTTTTGAAGCTCCATATAGCACTTTTTAACTACGGTCAAATTGTCCTTGCGTTGACGTATAATCAATTTTTCTGAATGGCTGCCTTTGCCGGCCAGTCGGTTCGTCAATCTGGCCGAGCGGCTTTTCAGAAAATCTCTGAAGGCATCCAAGGGCAAGCCAGCTTCTTTTGGTTCATCCGGTTAAAGCGTACACTTGGCAAAAAAGTGGACATCGGTTGCTATGTGAAATCAAGGGCAACGAATCCAGATTTCACAATTCCCCGTAGGG